>JANQIP010000108.1 GCA_028282095.1 Xanthobacteraceae bacterium
CTTTGCTTGGTCGCATGATCTGGTCCGAAAAGACTGCCAACTTTGCGGGATCATGCTCTCTTTGCTTGGTCGCATGATCTGGTCCGAAAAGTCTGCCAACTTTTCGGGATCATGCTCTAGCAATCGTGCCGATCTTCTTCAGCGCTGGCGCGCCCAACATGTTTCGAAGGTATGACGTCGCAACAGCCGACTCGCTCTAGTGATGCGGCACCAACACAATGAGACGAGTCCAAGCGTTGGTGCCGCATCACTAGGGGCTTGTGCAAGCTGGCTCATTATTTTGCCGTGATCAGGTCGGCGCAGGTCAGCGCTACGATCTTCGTCGCTGCGAGTAGATCGTCCAGACGCAGATTTTCCTCGGCATTATGCGCGTTGGCTTCGAGCAGCGAGCGTGGTCCCGCCCCGTAAAGCGCAACAGGAATGCCTCGGGCGGCATAATGGCGCGCATCGGTGTAGAGCGCAACGCCGGTGACCGGCACATCAAGCCCAAGGACTGCACGGGCGTGACGCCGGATCGCCGTGCAGATCAGCTCAGTCCCCGGCTGCGGGGTGAGCGGCTGCGCCACCATGATCCGTCGGACATCCACCGATACGCCGGGATGCCGCGCGACGACGGCCGTGATCAGGGCACGCAGGTCGCGTTCGGCGGCGTCGCAGCTTTCCTCAGGAATGATGCGGCGGTCGAGCCGGAACGTCACGCGATCGGGCACGACATTGGTGTTGATGCCGCCCGCGATCAAACCGATATTGAGCGTTGGCGTGGAAATCCCGGTGACGTCCGAGCGCGTTTTTGCAAGCCCCGAACGGCTGTCATAGAGCGCGGTGAGAATCGCGGTGGCGGCGGCGAGCGCATCGACCCCGGTGTCCGGCATGGCCGCATGCGCCTGCTTGCCGATGACCTCGACTTCCAGATGCAGGCATCCATTGTGGGCGGTGACGATGGCGTAGGAGAATCCCGCTGCAATCGCCAGGTCGGGACGCGTGAGCCCCTGATCGAGCAGCCATTTCGGACCGATCTCGCCGCCTGCCTCCTCGTCATAGGTGAAATGCAGTTCGATGGTCCCGCCGAGCCGCGCACCGCTGGCGGCGGCCGCCTTCAGAGCCAGCAAAGCGAAGGTGTAGGTCGCAAAATCCGACTTCGATACCGCGACCCCGCGGCCATACATCGTCTTCCCATGCGGCCCTGTTTCGATCGCCGCTCCGTAAGGATCATGGCGCCAGCCGAGACCGGGCGGAACCACGTCGCCATGGGCGTTGAGGGCGACAACCGGCCCGCTGCCGAAGCGATGGCGAATGATCAGATTGGTTGCGCTCACCATGCCGGCGGCGCGTACCGTCGCCTGCGGTACCGGATGCGCCTCAACGGCAAATCCGAGTGCTGCGAGCAGGTCGCCGGCGCGAATTGCATGGGCTGCGCAGTCGCCGGGGGGATTGTCGCTCGGCGTCTTCACAAGTTCAGCAAGAAACGCCGTCTCCTGCGCGAAACGGCTGTCGACAAAGGCGGTGAGCTGATCGGCAAGCGTCATGGGCTGGTGCTGAAATGCAGGAGAAAGTCGCGCAAGACGCGCGCGGCGAGATCGGCATCCTCGGCGCTGATCGATTCTAGCGGACTATGACTGATCCCGCCATTGCCGCAACGCACGAACAGCATGCCAATCTCGGTGATGCCGTGGAACATTACTGCGTCATGGCCGGCACCGCTGACGAGGTGGCGGACCTGCACACCGCATCTCGCAACGGCGCCCTCGAGCTTGGCCTGCATTTGCGGCGAGCAAGACACGGACGGGCTCCGCGATGTTTCGTGGATCTCGATGGTCACGCCGCGCCGCGCCGCGATCTGTGCCGAGCCAGCCGAGATGTCCGCGGCGGCCGCTTGCAAGACTTCATCTTCGGCGGCGCGGATATCGAGGGAGAGCTCGCACAGCTTAGGGATAACGTTGACTGTCCCTTCTGGCACCGTGATCTTGCCGACCGTACCGACGAGCCCCGCGGTTGCCGCGCAATGTCGTTCGACGAAAAGCACGATTTCCGCCGCCGCGGTCGCCGCGTCGCGACGCAGCGCCATCGGCACCGTTCCCGCGTGACCGGCGCTGCCGTGAACCGTGATCGCATAGCGCGCTGCGCCGGCGATCGAGGTGACGATCGAGAGCGGCAGCCCCTCGTCGAGCAGAACGGGGCCCTGCTCGATATGGACTTCGACATAGCCGAGAAGATCATGCGCCGCTCGGCCAAGGCGAGCAATCGCGGCGGGATCGAGACCGGCAGCGCGCAGCGCCCCGTCCAACGTTTCGCCGGCTTCATCACGCCTGCGTAGCAGCGCAGGATCGAAACGCCCGGCAACCGCACTGCTGCCTAGATAGGCGGAGGAGAAACGCACGCCTTCCTCTTCGGAAAACCCGATCACCTCGATTGCGAACGGCAGCCGCCGCCGCGCGCGGTTAAGGTCATCCACCACGGCAATGGCCGTCAGGATGCCAAGACGGCCGTCATATTTCCCGGCATTGCGCACCGTGTCGTAATGCGAGCCGACAATGAGCGTGCCGGCGGCGGACGTGCTGCCGGCATAGCGGCCGACGACATTGCCGACGGCATCGATGCTGCTCACCATGCCGGCATCGCGCATCCACTCGCGCAACTGCGCTGCCGTCGCGCGGTGCGCTGCTGACAGGTAGGTGCAGGTCAGTCCCGCCTCCGATTCCGACAGGCGGGCCAACTGCTCGGCCCGCGCGAGAATGTGCGGACCAAAACGACCTGTGTCTGCATGATCAGGAGGCGACTTGGTCATCGGCGGCCCACAGACGACTTTCAGCGACCGCGACGCGGTTGCACACCGCCATGCCTTGAAGCGACCGGCTCGCATATGCCATTCTGCGGTGCCGGCAGTAAGGGGAAGGCAATTTCCATCGTGGAGACTGTCATCATAGAATGGCTGAGCCTGGCCATTCGCTGGCTACATGTCATTGCCGGCATCGCGTGGATCGGCAGCTCGTTCTATTTCATCCATCTCGACCTTAGCCTCAGGCACCGCGCCTACCTGCCACAAGGGGTCCAGGGCGACGCCTGGCAAGTGCATGGCGGCGGCTTCTACCACATCGTGAAGTACCTCGTCGCGCCGTCGCAGATGCCGGACACACTCACTTGGTTCAAATGGGAAGCGTACACCACTTGGCTGTCCGGGATAGCGCTGCTGGTGATCGTCTACTACCTTGCAGCGGATCTGTTCCTCATCGACAAATCGGTTCGCGACATATCCGCGGGCGCGGCGGTTGCGATCAGTGTTGCGTCGGTGGCGCTGGGTTGGCTCGCCTATGAGGGGCTGTGCCGGTCTCCGCTCGGCCGCCACGACCTCACGCTTGCGCTCGTCGGCTACGGCTTTTTGGTGCTTCTCACCTATGCCTTCACCCAAGTGTTCAGCGGGCGCGGCGCCTTTATGCAGATCGGGGCGCTGATCGGCACGATCATGGTTGCCAACGTGTTCGTGATCATCATCCCCCTCCAGAAAAAGACTGTCGCGGCGCTGCGCGCCGGGCGCGAGCCCGACCCGACATGGGGCGAGCAAGCAAAGCAGCGCTCGATCCATAACAATTATCTCACCCTGCCGGTTGTCTTCCTGATGATCAGCAATCACTATCCGCTGGTCTATGCGACACGCTTCAACTGGCTGATCGTGGCGATCGTGCTGGCGATCGGCCCCGTCATCCGCCATTTCTTCAACGCGCGGCACGCGGGCAGGGCAAGTCCCTGGTGGACCTGGGGTGTGGCTGCGGCGGGCATGGCCGCAATCGCATGGCTGTCGGCGGCGGGACCACGCGGCACCGATACCGGGGCCTTGCAAGCCGCGCCGACATTGACGCAGGTCGAAGACATTGTCCTGTCCCGCTGCAGCATGTGCCACATGGCCGAGCCGGTCTGGGCGGGACTTGCCAGCCCGCCGAAAGGCATCATGCTCGACACCGCCGAGCGCATCCACCTCCATGCGCGACTGATCGATCTCAGTACGGTACGCTCGCACGCGATGCCTCCCGGGAATGTCACCGAGATGACAGGCGAGGAGCGGGCATTGCTCGCAGCCTGGATCGCCAGCGGGAGCGCGCGATGACAACCGGCGCACGGACAGTGGGCGCCGGATATCCCCGCGACCTTATCGGCTATGGCGCCAATCCCCCCGATGCCCGCTGGCCGGGGCGCGCCCGGATCGCGGTGCAGTTCGTCATCAACTATGAGGAGGGTGGCGAGAGCTGCATTCTGCACGGCGATCCCACGTCGGAGGCGTTTCTCTCCGATGTGCTCGGCGCCGAGCCGTGGCCAGGCCAGCGTCATATGAACATCGAGTCGATGTACGAGTACGGCGCGCGTGCGGGTTTCTGGCGCCTGTGGCGGCTGTTCACCGCCCGCAGGCTGCCGGTCACAGTATTCGCCGTCGCGCAGGCGTTACGCCGCAATCCGACGGCGGTGGCGGCAATGCGCGAGGCGGGTTGGGAAATCGCGTCCCACGGTCTCAAATGGATCGATTACAAGGATGCGCCGGAAGCCGAGGAACGCGCCCACATGGCGCAGGCGATCCGCATCCATGCCGAGGCGACCGGCGAGCGACCGCTCGGCTGGTACACCGGTCGGTGTTCGACAAATACCCTCAAGGCGGTGCTCGACGACGGCGGCTTCGTCTACTCCTCCGATTCCTACGCCGATGATCTTCCCTATTTCGTGCGGGGCCCGCGGGGGCCGCATGTCATCGTACCCTACAGTCTCGATGCCAACGACATGCGCTTCATCAATCCGCAGGGCTTTGCGACCGGGGAGGCATTCTTCATCTATCTCCGTGACACCTTCGATGTGCTTTATGCGGAGGGCGATACGGCGGCGAAGATGATGTCGGTCGGACTGCATTGCCGTCTCGTCGGTCGGCCGGGGCGGTTTGCGGGCCTTGTCCGCTTTCTTGACCACATTGCCAAACACGATCGGGTCTGGGTCGCGATGCGGCTCGACATCGCCCGCCACTGGCAGAGCGAGCACGCGGACCTCGCGGCCGACGCACCCGCCATCGCCTAAGGATGCCTATGCCGCCGGTTTCACTCGACTCCCTCAACCGTGCCAGCGAAGCAGACTTCATTGCGGCGCTGGGCGATATTTTCGAGCATGCGCCTTGGGTCGCGGCGGCTGCGGCGGAGCAGCGGCCATTTGCGACGCTGGATGCGCTCTTACAAGCGATGACGCGCGCGGTGCGCGAGGTTGCGGCCGATCGGCAGATCGAGCTGATCGCCGGCCATCCCGACCTTGCGGGCAAGGCGGCGCGGGCAGGCGAACTCACGGCGGCCTCGCGCGCGGAACAAAGCTCGGCCGGCCTCGATAGCCTGACTGATCGGCAGTACGACGCCTTGCATCGCCTCAACGCCGCCTATCGGGCGAAATTCGCCATGCCCTTCATCGTCTGCGTGCGGCGCCACACCAAGGAATCCATTATTGCGCTGTGCGAGCGGCGGCTGAACAACACGCCTGCCCTGGAGCGCGTTACGGCTCTGGAGGAGATCTTCCGCATCGCTGCGTTGCGCCTCGATGAGCGCGTCACCGCGCCCGAACGACTCAAGGTACACGGCCGGCTGTCGACGCATGTGCTCGATACTCAGGCGGGGCGCCCCGGGCAGGGAATTCCGGTCGAGCTTGCAGAGATTGGCGAGGATGAGCGCCGGCATGTGGCGCGCGCCGTCACCAATGCAGACGGGCGGACCGACCGGCCGCTGATCGAAGGCCGCCCGTTGCCGATCGGCCGTTACGAGTTGAGCTTTCAGGTCGCGGCCTATTTCGCCGCGCAGCAGATACGGCTCGCCGAGCCCCCCTTTCTCGACAGGATTCCTATCCGCTTCGCCATTGCCGAACCGGAAGGACACTACCACGTGCCGCTCCTGGTCACGCCGTGGAGCTACACGACCTACCGTGGTAGCTGAATTTGATCGGACAATAACAGGACCATGGTCGATCTCGTCCCCATTCCGTTTGGTGTGCTCATTGCGCGACTGTTCCGCGAGCTGGAGCAAAAGCGTGCGGTTTTCGACTTGCCGGTCCGGCGTTTTGCCCAGCGCAACTCTGCTCATGACCTGTCGGTCATCTGTCACGGCCAGCGCGCCGCGAGTCCGCTCGGCCCAGCCGCCGGACCGCACACCCAGATGGCGCAGAACATCGCTTTGTCGTGGCTGGCGGGAGGACGCGTGATCGAACTGAAGACCGTCCAGATCAAGGACGATCTCAGAATTCCCCGTCCGTGCATCGATGTGCAGACCGTCGGATTCAATGTCGAATGGTCACAGGAACTGACGCTCGCGCAATCGCTGGAGGAATATGTCAAAGGCGCGATGCTGGTCGAGATGCTGAAGGCATCCGGCCTCGCCCCGGATTTCGGGGATACGATATTCGACATGAGCGTCGGCTATAACCTTGCGGGTGTGAGCTCGGACAAGCTGCGCGCGTTCATGGCGGGACTACTCGATGCCGGGCCGCTCATTGAAAAGCTGCGCGCGCAGATTCCTGAGCCGTGGAAACATCTGCGCGATCTGCCCTACCCTACGCGCATATCCGACACGCTGACTCTATCCACCTTCCACGGTTGTCCGCCCGAGGAAATCGAGCGCATCGCTGCATTTCTGCTGGAGGAGATCGGGCTGCATGTGGTGATCAAGCTCAATCCCACTTTGCTTGGACGCGATGAGCTGTACGGCATGCTTCACGACCGGCTGGGCTATACCGAACTCATCGTGCCCGAAACCGCGTTCGACACCGACGCGTCGTGGGACGCGGTCGCCGGTTTTGTCGACCGCCTGGACCGGCTGGCGGCAAAGCTCGGCCGGGGTTTTGGGGTGAAGTTCTCCAACACGCTTGTCGTGCATAATCACAAGCATTTCTTTCCGGCGAGCGAACAGCAGATGTATCTCTCCGGGGCGCCGTTGCATCCGCTGGCGATCGCCTTGGTGCAGAAATTCCGGTCGGCATTCGGCGATCGTATCCCTGTTTCCTTTTCCGCTGGAATCGATGCGGAGAACTTCGCTGATGCTGTGGGAATCGGCCTGCGGCCGGTCACCGTGTGCACCGATCTCCTCAAACCAGGCGGCTACCGCCATGGCTATCGCTATATCGGGGCGCTGACCGATCGGATGAAAGCGGCGATGGCGCCCGATATCGACAGCTTTGTTATTGCTGCGCATGGGCAGGGCGAGGCGGCGCTGGCAGTGCTCGACCTGCCACCTGACCTCGCCGCGGCATGCCGCACCGCGCTCGCAGAAAAGGGTGACCTGCGCGTCGCCGCAGGCGGGGCGTTCGATGCCTGGGTGGCCGCCGCGCGTCTTCACAACACCGAAGTCTACGCTGAGCGGGTCATGCGCGATGAACGCTATTGCGCAGCGGCAAACGCGACGGTGCCGAAGAAGATCGGCCGTCATCTGGTGATGTTCGACTGTTTCACTTGCGACAAGTGCATTCCGGTTTGCCCGAACGATGCGAATTTCAGTTTCGCCATTCCGCCGGGGCGGTATCCCGCCGAGCGCCTGCGTCCCGCCGCGAACGGCTTCGTTGTCGAGCCTGCCGACACGATCGCCATAACCAAGCCGCGCCAATTCGGCACGTTCGCTGATGCTTGCAACGAATGCGGCAATTGCGATGTTCTGTGCCCCGAGGACGGCGGCCCCCATCTCGTGAAACCGCTTTTCTTCGGCAGTCTTGAGTCCTTTTCGGCGGCGCCGCATCGCGATGGCTTTGTGATCGAGCGCCTTGCCGGAGGCGTGCGCATGCGCGCGCGACTCAATGGCCGGACGGTTTGCATGGAGACCGAAGACTCGCGCCTGCGCTACATCGGCAACAGTTTTGATCTGCGCCTCGACCTCGCCGATCCAGCGGGGACCGCGCAGGGCCATGCCGACGGGCCGGTCGATCTGACGCCGCTGCGCATCATGGATCACCTTCTAAGGGCGGTGACGGCGTCGCAGGCTGTCAATTTCGTCAGCGCCTCACTTGAGCATTCGTCGGTGAATTGAGGTCGGTAGACCTAACCCAGGAGCACAAAATGCCAGACATCCTCGTACGCGGCGGAACGGTGGTGACCGATACGGGGCGCCGCCGCGCCGATGTGCTTTGTCGGGACGGGCGCATCGCTGCGCTCGACGAGGGACTCGAACCGGGTGGCGACACCGCGGTCATCGAGGCCGGCGGTTGCCTGGTGATGCCGGGCGGCGTCGATCCACACACCCATATGCAATTGCCGATGATGGACACGGTCGTCGCCGACGACTTTTTCACCGGCACGGCGGCGGCGGCAGCAGGCGGCACGACGACGATCATCGATTTCGTCGGTCCGGATCGTGGTCAGTCACCGCTCGATGCGCTCGCGGTCTGGCAGGAGCGCGCCGCGAAAGTCGTGATCGACTACAGCTTCCACATGACGGTGTCGTGGTGGGGCGAGCGCTTCGCGACCGAAATGGAAACCCTGGTGCGTGAGCACGGGCTCACGAGCTTCAAGTTCTTCCTCGCTTACAAGAACCGACTGATGCTGCCGGATGAAGACCTGATTGCTGGTTTTGCCCGGTGCCGCGAGCTCGGCGCGTTGCCGCTCGTGCATGCCGAGCACGGCGATCTGATCGTGTATCTCCAGAACAAGATGCAGAGCGAAGGGGTAACCGGCCCGCGCGCCCACGTCCTCTCGCGTCCGCCGCAATGCGAGGCGGAGGCGACGCTGCGTGCGGTCACTATGGCGGAACTGGTCGACTTACCGCTCTATGTCGTGCACGTGTCGGCGGCGGGTGCGGCCGAAGCGATTGCGGCCGCGCGCGCGCGCGGTGCAAAAATCATCGGCGAGACGCTGCCCGGCTTTCTCGCCATCGATGAGTCGGTTTATTCCGATCCAGACTTCGATATCGCGGCGGGCCATGTGATGAGCCCACCCTTCCGGCCGCGTGAGTATCAGGACGTGCTGTGGCAGGCTTTGCGCGACGGCGTGTTGAGCACGACGGGAACCGACCATTGCTGCTTCACGCGGGCGCAGAAGCGTCTGGGCGAGCACGACTTCACCAAAATCCCCAACGGTTGCGGCAGTGTCGAAGACCGTCTGCACGTGCTGTGGCAGCTCGGCGTCAATAGCGGGCGGCTGACGCCAGAACACTTCGTCGCGCTGACCTCCACCAACGCGGCGAAGGCGTTCAACCTGTGGCCGCGCAAGGGCTCGCTCGACATCGGCGCCGATGCCGATCTCATCGTGCTCGACCCGCAGCGGCACAAGAGGTTGTCTGCGGCGACCCAGCACCAGAACACCGACTTCTCGGTGTGGGAGGGCTTTGAATCGACGGGTGCCGTCGTGCATACGCTCGCGCGCGGACGGCACGTCTTTGCCGATGGCGATCTGCGCGCCGAGCGCGGCAGCGGATGCTATCTGCCACGCCAGCCGTTCGGCCCCGCCTATCAAGGCGTCATGTGATACGCTCTCCGAGTGATTGCTTCGGGCTCAAGTCCTATCATCTCCCCTGAAAGGGAGGTCGGCGAGCGGCGCAGGCAAGCTTGCGCAGCCTGCGCAGGCTTGACTGCGTGGCGATCCGGGAGGGAATGTTGATCCGTTCGTCCCCGCGCAAGCAGGGACCCAGGATCACCCAAGAAAACTGGTTTCCCGCTTTCGCGGAATGAACGGACTTTGTAGACCGATGGAGTTGCCCCCTCCCCCAGCCCAAGTCGGGTGTTCCCGACTTGGGCCACTCGAAACGAAGCCGAACACGGGAACACCCGCGTTCGGTGCGGGGGAGGGAGAAATTATGAGTTAGAGCATTGGGTGGGCAGAGGTCGTCAGTCGGCGTCGCATGGTCACCATTTCACACCGACACTCGGTGGTGACAGTCTCAACGAAATGCGTCAATGATCGAAAAGTTGTTCTTCATGTCGACACACTGAGACATGAATGACGACGTTCCAGTCGGAACGACGCGCTGATCGAAAAGGCTGTTCGTTGATGAAATCGATCGAGAAACGCCACAACGCCTCGCCGCCAAGGGTCGACTCGACCCTATCAAAGGGATTGGCGATTCTCGAAGCTTTAGCACGCTCACCACAAGGCAGGGGCGTGACAGAGCTGTCGCAAGAGCTCAAACTGAACAAATCGAACACCTTCCGCCTGTTGCGGACGCTCGCGACCCTTGGCTACGTCAAGAGCTCCAGCGTGAAGCTCTACTCGGCGACCATGAAAGTGTGGCGGATTGGTCAGGCCGTCGTCGAAAGACTCCCATTGTCGGAGATCGCCGCTCCACAGATGCGCAAACTGTCGAAAGCAACCGGAGAGGCCATCTATCTCGCCGTCCCCGACGGATTTTCGGTTATCTATATCGACAAGATCGAAAGTACCCAGCCGATACAGTCTTTCACGCCGAAGGGTGGGAGCGCTCCCATGCATTGCGTGGCGACCGGCAAAGCGCTGCTCGCTGCAAATTACGATCTCCTGCGTGATCGGATCCGCGATCATCTGGTCCGATACACCGATAAGACCATCACCTCGATCAAACGGCTCGACGCAGACATGGCTGCTACGCAGACGCGCGGATACGCCATTGACCGGGGCGAATACCGCGATCGGGTTTACAGTTTCGGTGCAGTGGTCAGGCTACCTGACGGCGATGCCATCGCCGCCGTCGGCGTGTCCGTGCCCGATGTCAATCTTCCCGTCGGCCGCGGCGAACAGATCTGCAGTCTGGTCGTCAGCGCGGCCGCGGAGATATCAGAGGCCTTGGCGCGCGGCTAAGCCATCAGCGTCTTTTTTCCGGATCAGGGAACTCGACCGGGCCACCCTGCTCCTGCCAGGTTGAAAAGCCCTCCTTCAGATGCGCGGCATCAAAGCCCATTTCATTCAGAGTAGCCACGGTTAGAGCTGAGCGCCAACCCGAATTGCAATGAAACAAGAATTTCTTGTCCTCGCCAAAGATGGCTTTGAAATACGGACTACTCGGGTCCACCCAAAACTCTGCCATGCCACGCGGGCAATGGAAGCTTCCCGGGATAAAACCTGAGCGCTGTCGTTCGCGCACATCGCGCAGGTCCACGATGACAACGGAGGGGTCGCCGACCATTCTGATGGCGTCCTCTGTCTCCACTTCTTCGATCCGCGCGCGAGCAGCCGCTACCATCTCGGCTACCGACGTCCTCAGTTCGGGCATCTCGCTTCGTGCCGATATATAACGACTGTATTCCATATACTGATATACATTTTGATAGCATGCAAGCGCAGAGATCGGATGATGAGGTCACCTTTCCCTGGTTCTGTAAAGCTTGCCGCCAGCACGGATTGATGTGACGCCGCAGGCACACAAGCTAACGGTCTGCACTTTCGAAACATTCGAGTGAGTTTTGAGAACAGCCGCCTGGATGTCATTGAGCACTCAGCGATGTCATGCGCGACGTGCACAAATTTTAATCTGAAGTCATGCAGCGTTTAAGAAGACTGGCCGAAGGGCGAAGCCGCAAGGTGTTGGCAATCCGCTGCAAGACGGCCGCGCCCCAACGCGATGAAACCAACAATTCCGATGGAAGTCGGCTGCTCTCCGATATCGGCGAGGCGGGTCGACGGGTTGAGATCCTACCAACTCGGATGCCGGTACCCTCAGCTTTTTCGCCGTGATCGACGGGTTCATGCGGCGCCGATCCGGCTCCAGGCGTCAAGTCTATCGTCTTCCCGAAACCGAGAACGCCCTTGAGACGCTCCGTTGCGTGGCCATCAGGCGTTAACAGGGGCCCGCCCAATAATCGATCATTGTGCCAATATATGATACACTTGTTTTGTTTATTGACACCGCGGTAATGCCGTGCAAGGCTGCCGATTGACCGTTTCGTAAGTAGGGAGGAACAGTCATGAAGAAATGGAAAAGCGCGATAAGCGCGGTCGGAGTTTCAGCGGCTGTTATATCCGGTGGCCACGGTGTCACCCGCAGCGCCACGGCAGCCGATGATCCCATCAAGGTTGGCTTTGTACTCACGCTATCCGGCGGTGGTTCTGTTCTTGGGAAAGAACTTCAGCAGGGTGCCAATCTCGCCCTTGATCACCTGGGCGGAAAATTCGCGGGCCGGGACGTGGAGTTCATCTTCGAGGACAGCCAGCGCAAACCGGACATCGGCAAACAGGCCGCGGAAAAGCTTGTCCGCTCGGACAAGGTCGACTTTGTCGTCGGCGCGACCTTTGCCAATGTTCTTCTGGCTATGGCGAACTCGGTGACCCGGCGCAAGAAACTCCTGATCACGCCGAACGCCGCGCCGGCCCCGTTAGCCGGCAAGAAGTGCACGCCATACTTCTTTTCCGTGCCTTTCCAGAATGACCAGTCATCAGAAGCGATGGGGCAGTACTTGACCAACGCCGGCGTCAAGACTGCATATATTCTTGCACCCAATTACCAGGCCGGTCGGGATCTGCTCGCCGGCTTCAAGCGTCGCTTCAAGGGCAAGCTTCTCGGTGAGGTCTATACACCATTCGAACAGACCGATTTCTCCGCCGAGTTGACGGCCCTCGCCGCAGAGAAGCCCGAAGCGGTGTTCGTGTTCTATCCGGGCGGATTAGGCATCCAGTTTGTGAAACAGTACGCCCAGGCCGGCTTGATTGATCAGATACCGCTGTACACGGCTTTCGTCGTCAACGGTGCCACGCTGCCGGCTATCGGCGATGCGGCAAAGGGTGTTCTGAGCGCGGGACACTGGGCGATCAACCTTCCCAATGCCGCAAACAAGAAATTCGTCGACGGCTACCGCGCCAAATTCGGCTCGACGCCGTCGGAGTTCGCGTCGCAGGGCTATGACACGGTCAACCTGATCGCCAGCGCGGTCGCCAAGACTGGTGGTGACGTTTCCGACGTCGAAGCGTTACGTACTGCCCTGAAACTGGCTGGCTTCGAGTCCGTGCGCGGCGACTTCAGGTTCAACACGAACCAGTTCCCCATTCACGACCAGTACCTTCTCGAGGTTGATGTCGACAGCGAAACCGGGGAACTGGCCGTGCTTGCCCGCGACGTCATCATCGAGGATATGCCGGATTCCTATGCCGGTCAGTGCACCTATTGATAAGAGCTGCTGATCAAGGGCAACGGCCGGCGGCAGCGTATCCGGCGGACTTGTCCACCCAGCGTCAACGGCGCTCATCAGAGCGCCGCCCGCGACGACTCTTTCGGAGACTGTTCGATGCACCTCTTCATTGAGCAGTTATTGAATGGACTCCAATTCGGCATTCTTCTGTTTCTCATAGCGGCGGGTCTGACGCTCATTTTCGGGGTCATGGATTTCATCAATCTGAGCCATGGCTCAATCTTCATGATGGGCGCCTACTTCTCGCTCGTCTTTCAGAGGCTGACGGGCTCGTTCTTCATCGCCATCGTCCTTGCCGGCATTGCCGCGTTTGTCCTTGGAGTTCTGCTTGAGCTGCTGTTGGCCCGCCGGCTCTATCATCGCAACCATCTGGATCAGGTCCTCGTCACGTTCGGCCTGATCCTCTTCGCCAACGAAGCGGTGACAATCATCTGGGGAACCCAAGCCGTTTACTCGGGCCTGCCGGAGTCCTTGGAGGGGCAGCTCGAACTGCCGTTCGGCATTTCCTATCCGACCTACCGGATCTTTGCGATCGGGGTTGGCGCGCTGGTTGGATTGCTACTGTACTTGTTCATACAGCGCACAAGAATTGGCATGCTCGTGCGCGCTGGCGCGACCAACCGCGAAACCGTCTCCGTGATGGGCGTGAACATTTCGTTCTTGTTCACGATCGTGTTCGGCCTGGGCGCGCTTCTGGCCGGCATAGCCGGTGCGGTGGCCGGTCCCATTCTTTCCGTGCAGCCCGGCATGGGTGAGACCGTTCTCATCCTCTCCTTCGTCGTGGTCGTCATTGGCGGGCTCGGCTCTATAAGGGGCGCGCTGTTCGCCGCGATGATCGTCGGCTTGATTGACACGCTCGGCCGCGCCTATCTGCGCGATATCTTGAGTACGATTCTGTCGCCTGCCGCGGCCAGCGATGCCGGGCCGGCCTTGGCATCCATGTTGGTCTACATCCTTATGGCGGTAATACTATTCTTCAAGCCGGAAGGTTTGATGCCCATTCAGAAGAAACGATAAGAGACAATGAGCCTTCGATCAGCCCTGACCGATACTCTGTTTCTGCTGGTCGCGGCTTCGGTCGGCCCCATCGTCGCACTTTGGACCGGAGACACCTACACGCTTGTGACATTCCAGAGGATCCTGATCGTTGCGGTCGCCGCGGCCAGCCTGAACATGATCCTCGGATATGGCGGGATGGTGAATTTCGGGCATGCCGCCTTTCTCGGTATTGGTGCCTATGCGGTGGGTTTGCTGGCCAATGCCGGCATCACCAATCTTGGCGCGCACATCGTGACCGTGATCATTGCGTCCGGCTTGGTGGGTCTTGTCTTTGGTGCGATTGCCCTGCGCACGTCGAGTATCTTCTTCATTATGATCACACTCGCGCTGGCACAAATCCTTTATTACCTTGCAGTGAGCTCCAGTACATTTGGTGGCGATGATGGTTTGGTGATCGACGAGCGTTCCACGCTCGGCGGGCTGTACGATCCGTTCGATCCTTACCAATTCTACGCGCTCGTGGCCGCGTTCTCGGTCGTGCTGATCCTCATGATCAACCATCTTGTCCGCAGCGACTTCGGTCGCCGCCTGGTCGCGTGCAGAGACAATCCGGTACGCGCCGAAGCGCTGGGATTCAACGTTTTCGCGACAAAGCTCTCCGCGTTCGTCTTGTCGTGTATCTTTTGCGGCTTAGCAGGGCTTTTGCTGGCCAACCAGACGGAGTTCGCATCACCCGACTTTGCGAGCTGGCGGCGATCCGGCGAACTGCTCGTGATCGTCATCCTCGGCGGAACGGGCAAGCTTTACGGCCCCCTCATCGGCGCGTTTGCCTTCATCCTGATCGAACACACGCTGTCCCAATACACGACCCACTGGGCCATCATTTTCGGCCCGTTTCTCATTCTCGCAGTCCTGTTTTTTCGCAGTGGATTGGCCGGGGTGATGGATCAGATTTTCAACCGCCTAGGCTGGCGCGTGCAATGATCGAGGCCGGTATTCTCGAGGTCAGAGGCGCTCACAAGAGCTTTGGTGGGATTATCGCGCTCGACGACGTTTACCTGTCCCTTGCACCTGGCGAGGTGCATGCATTGATCGGCCCCAACGGCGCCGGCAAGACGACACTGGTGAGCCTCATCTGCGGCGAGCAGGAACTTGATGCCGGCGAGGTTTACATCAATCGGATAAACGCCACACGATTGTCCGTCCATGCGAGAGCTCGGCTTGGCCTGTCGAGGACCTATCAACTGACCCAGCTATTTCCCGACCTATCGGTCGGCGAGAACATTCTGCTCAGCCTCGTCGCCCGCGACGGGTCCCGCCTTCGCGTAGGCCAGTTTGTTTCAGAGCGCGCGGCCAGGAGATTCGCAGATGAGATATCCTGTGTCCTAGAAGAGTATGCGCTCCACGATCATCGCGACGCCCTACCGGGAGAACTTTCGCATGGCGATCGCCGGCGGCTGGAGCTCGCCATGGCGATCGTTCGTGATCCGAAGATTTTGCTTCTCGATGAACCTCTCGCCGGATTGAGCGCGGCCGATGCCGACGCATTGATCGAGATGATCGCACAAAAGCTGAAAGGCGCCATCCCGATTTTGCTGATCGAACACGACATGGACGCGGTCTTTAGTTTGGCGGACACCGTGACGGTGCTCGTCAATGGAAAAGTGCTGATGACCGGCAGGCCCGATTCCGTGAAGGCATCCAAAGAAGTTCAACTCGCCTATCTGTCCGAAGAGGATGACTTCTAGTGCTGCATTTGGAAAATGTATGCGCCAGCTATGGCAAGAGCCAAGTCCTTTTCGGCTTGAACCTTACCGTGGAGACCGGCTCGGTGACGACCCTGCTCGGCAAGAACGGCATGGGTAAGACAACGACCGTTCGCACTATTTTTGGTCTGACCGATGGAATCTCCGGCTCGATCCGGTTCGACGGAAAGTCACTTGTGGGGCAGAAGCCATACCAGGTCGCGAAGCGGGGCATCGCGCTTGTCCCGGAAGGACGTCAGGTCTTTCCGTCTCTTAGCGTGATCGAAAACCTGGTCGCCTGCTCGCGAACGAAAAGCGGACGCAGCCGATCGACCAAGCTCCGTGAGGTTTTTGATCTTTTTCCGAAACTTGAAGAACGCAAGCATTCCTACGGCAGCGTACTGTCGGGAGGCGAGCAGCAGATGCTTGCTATTGGCCGCGCCTTAATGACGGAGCCGCGCTTCCTTATCCTCGATGAAGCCACGGAGGGATTGGCACCGGCCGTCAGGCGCGAAAGCTGGCGGGTGTTCCAAGTGCTGAAGAACCAGGGCCTGTCCATTCTAATCATCGATAAGAGCCTAAAACCGCTGTGCAAACTGGGAGATGCCCACAACATCATCAACAAGGGCCGGATCGTTTGGGAAGGTTCTTCGGCAGAATTGGCTGATCCAAATTCCAGGGCCCGAGCATTGCTCAACCTCTAGGCGGGATGCTGCTCCTCGCTATTAGGGTATGGGAGGCTATTGGGGTATGGAAGCAAGAGTCAACGTGCTCCCCTTGCCTTCCCTCGCTTGAACGAATGGCCACCGACCTTGGTCAGGCACCGCGATGGCTGCCGATCGACGCGTTGAAAGCGTCCCACACCAGCTTCCCGGCGGCAACGTCTTCGCAGGCCATGCCAACGGAATCGAAAACGACGGTGTTGCCCGGCTCAATCATCTTGCTGCCCGCTATGACCTCGCCGACTTCCGCAAAAATCGCCGCGCCCGCGCCGCGTATATTGCCGGACTCCGCTGCCGTTCCACTTCGAGATTCCACCACAACGACATTTGTCATCGCCTCGTCGTCGAGCTCGCGGCCATCGACCGAGTTCCAGCCTACCGCGGCGACGACGGCGCCTTTTTTCAGCCAAGCGCCGCGCAAGATCGGGGTCTTGCTTGCCGTTGCCGTCACAATGACGTCGGCATCCAGAGCCGCCTGTTCCGCGGACAAGGCTCGCGCGCCAACCTCCTGCGCAAAAGTTGCTGCCTTTTCCGTCGACCGTCCCCAAACCCTGATTTCATCGAACGTGCACACCTGTGTCATCGCTTCGATGTGGGCGCGAGCCTGAACGCCGGTGCCGAAGACAGAAAGGACACGAGGTCTACCGTTGATCAGCGTCTTCACAACGGCTGCGGAAACCGCCGCCGTCCGCATCTCGGTAATCAGCCGACCGTCCATGATGACCAGCGGTTCGCCGGTCTCCGGATCGAAGAGCTGGATCACTGCAAGATGAGTCGGCAACCCTCGATCTGCATTGCGCGGATAGAAGGTCACCATCTTCAGGCCGACGGCCTCGCCGACAGCCGGCATGGCGCCAAAGAAGCCACCATGCTCAGTCACTGGGATCATCTGCCGATCGGGCTGCTTGATTCTTCCTTCAGAATAGGCAACCAGCGTTCGTTCCATGGCCGGAATGAGCTGACCCATCGTCAGATACTGGCCGACCATGGCCGCGCTAAGGAACGGTGGTGTGACGCTTTGTTCGCTGGACATGGTCTCCATCCACTCGCCTGGTGGCCGCGGTCCGGCCTCGTTCAATAGCGGAAGGCTTGTGCCATTATATATAACATATGTTTCTAAATTAGGCACATACCCAAATCTTTGCAAGCCACAAACGATGGCGCATGCCGCGGTCACAATCGGCCGTGCCCCTTTGCGCGCTTGCGTGACCGGTTCAGCTCTTTCAGCTTGATCACTTCATCTCACACAAGCCAGCGTCGGCGGTATCGCGCCATGCAACCTCTTTCGCCGGTACTTTCGGTCGCCGAGCACGCACCATAACCTGCCTCGAGCAGTTTATGTGCCGGCATTCAATCGACCGGGTAAGCCAACCAGACGCATTATTGAATGTGTGTTGTTAATTAGAACATATATTTTATATATTGACACAAAAGCTGATTTCATGCAGTCTCGAAAGACGTAGAATATGGTGATGCTTCCCGATGTCTGGGAGAGGTTTGCGACGCGTGCAGGGGCGATGAGGCCATGAGAAAAGGAGCCCCGATCTCGCTTTGGGACACGTCCGCGGAGGAGCCCGACTATTCCTCCCCCATGAACGGCGACGTCGTCACAGATCTCGCGGTCGTCGGCGGCGGCTTCACCGGGCTCTCGACGGCGCTGCATGCGGCCCAGCGCGGAATTGAATGCCACTTGCTGGAGGCGCGGCATATCGGCTACGGCGGGTCGGGCCGCAATGTCGGCTTGGTCAATGCAGGCCTCTGGCTGCCGCCGCAGGACGTGCGCGCCAAGCTGGGCGAAGCACGCGGCGCGGCTCTCATCGAGCTTCTGGGCGCGGCTCCCGCCTACGTGTTCTCGCTCATCGACCGTTACCAGATCCGCTGCGAAGCCACCCGTAACGGCACGATCCACGCCGCCCACTCACCAAGAGGTTACGACGACCTCGCACGTCGCGCCGAGGAGTGGCGCCGCCTTGGCGCACCCGTCGAACTGCTGTCGCGTCAGGAGGCTGCCGAGAAGATCGGGAGCTCAGCCTTCTATGGCGGGCTGCTCGATCGCCGGGCGGGAATCATCAATCCGATGGGATATGTTCGCGGACTGGCACGCGCCGCGCTGGCCGAGGGCGCGACGATTACGACCGGTGCAACAGCGACGGGGCTGCGCCGCGAAGACACGAAATGGATCGTCGAGACGGACCGCGGCACGGTGACAGCGAAATCGGTCGTGTTGGGAACGAACGCGTATTCGGACGATCTGTGGCCCGGGCTGAAAGACATCTTCACCGAAATCCACTTCTTCCAACTCGCCACCGAACCTCTCGGCGACCGCGCCAGCGGCATTCTGAGCGGAGGTCAGGGGCTTTGGGACACAGGCCTGATCATGTTCTCGCTGCGGCGCGACGCATTCGGAAGGCTCATCATTGGATCCATGGGCAAGGCGATCGGTGGCACGGCCGGCCTGTCGCGCCGCTGGGCCGCTCGCACGCTTCGTCGCCTTTTCCCGAAACTGGGGGACGTGAAGTTCGAAGCGGCCTGGCACGGCCCGATCGCCCTCACACCCGATCATCTGCCGCGCATTTTCCGGTTGGACGAACGGCTCTACACGCCGATCGGCTACAACGGCCGCGGCATCACGCCTGGCACCGTTTTTGGCAAGGCCATGGCCGAACTGCTTTCGGGCGGGCGGGAAGCCGATCTGCCGCTTGCGATCACCGATGTGAAGCCGGCCTGGGGACGCGTCCTGATGTCTAGGCTGTATCAATCGGTCTTCACGGCCAATCAGCTCGCGAAGAGCTTTTAGATTATACACCGTCATGACACAGGCCCGAAATTGCATTGCCGCACGATTTGGCGGCGCGCCGCAGCTTCCTGCGGCAAACAACTTCGGTGCAATCGCGGCATGGCCACGATGGAGGAGACGAGGACATGACGTATGAGAGCATACTCGCGGCTGCCGGTCTAAAGGCGGCGGAACTCGCCGCCGGATCCCTTTCCGTCCGCACGCCCGTGGACGGGGCGGAGATCGCCCGCCTACGAACTCACACCCCGGATCAGGTTCGCGGCATGATCGCGTTGGCGACCGCGAGCTTCGAGGCGTGGCGCTGCGTGCCGGCGCCGCGCCGTGGTGAACTCGTTCGTCTGCTTGGCGAGGAGCTGCGAACGGAAAAGGACAATCTCGGCCGACTGGTCTCTTTGGAGTGCGGCAAGATCCTTCAAGAGGGCTTAGGCGAAGTACAGGAGATGATCGACATTTGCGACTTCGCGGTCGGTTTGTCTCGCCAGCTTTACGGGCTCACGATCGCCTCGGAACGTCCCGGCCATACGATGCGCGAAACCTGGCATCCGATGGGTGTTTGCGGGATCATCACCTCGTTCAATTTTCCCGTTGCGCCGTGGAGCTGGAACGCGGCGCTCGCGCTCGTTTGTGGTGATCCCGTGATTTGGAAGCCATCGGAGAAGACGCCGCTTTCGGCGTTGGCCACGCAGAGGATCTGCGAGCGCGCCCTGGCACGTTTCGGGGATGCGCCCGACGGCCTGATCCAGGTCGTCATCGGCGAGCGGGACATCGGGGAGGTCTTGGCCGACAGCCGCGAAGTCGCCATCGTTTCCGCGACCGGCTCCACTCGCATGGGCCGTGCCGTGGCGGTAAGGGTCACGGAACGGTTTGGCCGCTGCATTCTCGAACTCGGCGGCAACAACGCCATGATCGTCGCGCCCTCGGCCGATCAGGAAATGGCGCTCAGAGCCATCGTTTTCTCTGCGGTCGGGACGGCGGGGCAACGCTGCACGAGCCTGCGCCGGCTGATCGTTCACGAGGACATTTACGATCAACTGCTTCCAAGATTGAAGAGAGCCTATGACAATCTCTCCGTCGGCAGTCCCTTGACGGAGGGAGTCCTCGTCGGCCCGCTCATCGATAAGGCTGCTTTCGACGGCATGGAGCAGGCGCTCGAGCGGGCCAAGTCAGACGGCGGCCAGGTCCATGGCGGCGGGCGAGCACTGATGGAGACCTATCCGAACGCCTACTACGTCAACCCGGCGATCGTCGAAATGCCGGATCAGACCGAGATTGTCGCCAACGAGACTTTTGCGCCGATCCTTTATGTCCTCAAGTACCGGGACCTCGACGCGGCCATTGCCACCCAAAACGACGTGCCTCAGGGGCTGTCGTCCTCCATCTTTTCGACCGATGTTCGTGAAACGGAGCAGTTTCTTTCGGCCAGCGGATCCGATTGCGGCATCGCCAATGTCAATGTCGGTCCTTCGGGCGCAGAAATTGGCGGCGCGTTCGGCGGTGAAAAGGAAACCGGCGGCGGACGAGAATCGGGGACCGATGCTTGGAAAGGCTACATGCGCCGTCAAACGAATACGATCAACTATTCCAGCGACCTTCCACTCTCACAGGGCATTAAGTTCGAAATCTAGTGACGCGGCGCCAACGCTTGAGCCCGTCTCATTGTGTTGGTGCCGCATCACAAAGCATCGGATGAGCTAGTGTTTCGGGCTGACGGTCCGGGGGCGGACCGTCAGAGAAGGAAACACTAGAGTGCGATCCATTTAGGTTGAATCGATCGCGCTCTGTTTCTCTTTGTTCTGTCGCATGATCTTGTCCGAAAAGTCTGCAACTTTTCGGGATCATGCTCTGGCAGGTTGCCGCAGTTGGTCTTGCGCAGCGCTCGATGCCTCAACACCCGTCGAGCAAAAGCACGATGGCGCGGGGGGTCGACGCTCGCGTTAAGGGCCTTTCTCGGATGTTGATCCAGTACAGTTGACCTTCGCCAACTTGCCCTCACCCGGCGCAACCGCCGCCGTAGCAGCCCTCGCGGATCACCCCGGCCATGCGATGCAAACAATGGCGCATTCTTGCGAGCCAGCTTGTTTGCGTCAGCGACACTCGACCCGAAGTGTCTCCCCGAAGGAGCAACGAACAGGCGCAACGGGGCCTTCGACTGGATTTCAAGGCTCACCCCAGAGCATGATCTCGAAAAGCTGGCGGATTGTGGCGGGGCGCCGGGACTGTCAACGGCGCCGGTCGTGACGGCCGGTGGGGCGGCCAGAGTCTGTTGTCGGATGCAGGCCGTTCGGGCTTTTTGTCGGGTGAAGATCATCCGGGGGCTTGCGTGCGTTTCATGCACGCCTTCGACGCTTGCGCGCGATTCCTTCCGATCGAGCGCGTGGCGCTGCGTTTTTTTTCTGTCTTCTCGTATGACCTTGTCCGAAAAATGTGGCATCTCGTTGCGTGCTATCCTGGCATTGCTATGACTGCTCTGGCACGAGTGTCCCACCGCTCCGCAACCCGTTCCCACACTAAGCAATGCCGAGCTCGACCAACACCTCACGACGGTCCGAGAGCTTAGATCGCATGTCTTCGATGATGCTGTCGATGCGGACGCCCTGGTTATTGATCCATTTGCCGCCACTCTTTTCACCGCCAGCGTGATGCAACGCCACCAGTTGCCATTGATTGTCGAATACCGGCGAGCCCGATGAGCCGTGCTGCGTATCGGCCTCATAACGAACGAAGTGCTCAAACAACTTGTGGAGCCCATTATTCTGCAAAGCGATTTCCTTGTGCCGACCACGCGGATGCTGGATCACGTTAAAGCGCTGCTCCTTATGAAATTGCGGCGATTCATTCAATGGAATAAACCCCCACTTCTGACCCGGTATTGCGTTGCTGTCGGCTGGCGGCATGGGTTTGAGACGAACCACGGTATAATCCAAGGCATCATAGGTATGAAACAACGCGTCCGGATCGGGCAAATAAGATTCGGTCGGTTGCGAAAAACCTTGCGGACCGCGCTGATAATTGAACTCTATCCGGACTTTTCTGTTGAACTCGGTATTCGGAATGACATGATTGTTGGTAAGAAACAGGCTCGGAGAAATCAGAAAACCCGTTCCCCAACCGTCCCCTGGCGCCAGGCCTCTCGCGCTCTTGGTCAACACGACTCGCGCCACCGAGCGCTGCATCTGCACGCCCTTCTCCAGGAACCACACAGGAAGCAGATCATTCCCATTGATCATGCGCTCTAGTCCGTCGCTATCGCCCAAATCATCTAACGAGACCTCGTTGCCGGGCCCATAAGCGAAGTCCTTGGTGTCCATTGTTGGCGGCTTTCTTTCCAGTGCCTCAATGGAGGCCGCCACCAAAGAAAGTTCACCCCCCTCCGATGGCATGCCGCTTTCGGAAAATGACCTGCCTGCCGCACGGAGCTCGCTGGCCAACTCGTGGATACTCTTGCCCATGATTGTCCTCCTCCTCTCGTCTGATTGTCATCGTTTGAATCGGATCTATAAGAGCTGCACCGCTGTATTTCGGCTCCCCGCGCGCAGGGGCCAACGCACCAAGCATGTCAATCGCAAGGCATTGGAGTCAGCAAACCTACTGATACCTCTGCAGCTGCGCAACCATGGCCCGGCAGACAAAGGCCGCGCTTTTCCTTTCGGATTTTACGCATATAATAGCTTTCGCTTTTGGATCTTCCGCCCAGAACGCGAAGAACAGACCCCACTATATAAGGTCACTGCAAGGCCGGGCGACGTAACAATAACGCGATAGATTCAGCAGTCATCAGTCAGCCCATAGGTCGTCAAGACTTTTTGAGAATTCCGCACGACGACATTCGCAAAATTGTGATTAACGGTTACAGGGCATGTTAAGGCGTTTCTCCAAACCGAAGCGCTGTCAATCAGCCATGATATTGGGTCGGCAATCAAGAGCCCGCGATGAACTCCCGAAGGGCGGAGCGGTGTCGAAGCGCCGCCGCCAATCGCAGCCCAGGTCGTTCCTCTTCGCAAGCGACCGTTTCAAGGCCCCGGCTTTCGGCGGCCTTTCGGCGTGCCCCGTTCCGATAGGCCATCCACAGCAACTCTGCCGCAAAAGGCTCCAGACCGACATCGAAATCCACTTCCGCTTTTGGGTCATAATCTCTGAGATGCTGTCGGAATACGGTGGCAGTGCTTTGCACGGGCTCGGTATCGACCTTTGCAAGCGTCGTCTCAATAGCTGCCGGCAGCCCCCAGCCGAGCAGCTTTTCTGCATCGACAAGACCGGCCCCAAGATCATCCGCATCATCCCAGACTGAGGGCTTTTGCAGACCCGCGGTCACGGCACGCGTGAACATCGCCTGGACGGTGGTGCCGGCATCCTCCGCTATGCGAGCAAGCGCCGCCCGTCCACCGTGATGGGCGACCCAGAGCGCGGCAATGCCGGCGACGAGACTGGTCGCTAGAGTCGTGCCCTGGCTTGCACCCGCGGTGTCATTGGGTGCAGAAGCCTCCCGCTTCTGTGCCCCCCAGACATTCTCTCCGGGCGCCGAAACTGTAACCGCCGGGCCGCGACCGGTCTTCGCCCAAGGCCGGAGATCGGCGGCAAGCGCCGCCACCGCACAGCAAAGCCCCTGCCGAGCATAAGCGGCCGGGAAGACGACCGCCGGCCAGCAATTGCCCGCGGCGCATACGACCACGACGCCGGACGCCACCGCCTCGCGCAGCGCCTTCTCGACCGACGAGACACGGGTCGGCCCACCGAGCGCCATTGCGATGACGCCGCAGCCCTGGGTCACGGCGTGGCGGATCGCCCGCGGGATCGTTGTCTGCCGAAAGCTTACCACCGACTTGATTGCCCGGATTGGCAGAATGGATGCTTCCGGCGCGGAGCCGGTGATGCTTCCGGGGCCGGCGGTGTCGCCCTGCGGATCGGCGTCGCCGCGGCTCGCGATGACGCTGCTGACGAGCGTGCCGTGACCCGGCTGGAGAAGGAAGCCCTCGGAGAAGCGATCATGGGCATCGAAACCGCCCTCCACCAAGTTGAGCTGCCCTGCCTTGACGATCGAACCGGCGAGTTCGGTGTGGTCAGAATATCCGGTGTCGATCACAGCAACGGTGACGCCCGCGCCCCGGGACTGCTGCCAAGCCGAAACGCTGCCAATCAGCGGATGCACCCAGCCCATCGGAAGATCTTCGTTCCGCGGGGTCTCGCAGAACCTCGCGAAACTCTCCTCATCCGCTGCAGCGACGGCGCCGCCGGAGATCGAGTCGACGAGAACGGGTGTCGCCTCCTCCGCCTTGAGGTCTTCGCGAAGTGCCCTGGCGAAGTCGAAGCTCTCAGGCTCGCGCCCCAAGCTGCGCAATTGCGGGAACTCGGCAAAGAAAAAGCGGTCTGAGCCGTCCTCGGCGAGCGCCGAGTTGACCCGGACCTCCACGCCAGGCACCGCGTCGGCAATCTCCGCCTTCACCTCGGCGCTGCTGCGAGCGGCACCAAATACCAGCTCGATCACCAGCGTTTCGTCCTCGGAGGGACATACGGGGGCCTGAAGCGGCGCCACAATGGCCTCGTTCATGTTCTGCTCCTCGGTAAAGCGCGGGATCGGACGACGCCCGACGATGCCTTGCGGCAAACCTACGCTCGCCGATGTGGGCGAACGAAACCGTCTTGCTTCACTCAAACCCTCGCCTAATGCGTCGTGCCCTACCACGATAGCCTATCGCCAGAGAAAGAACAGCGGCTCTACCTTTTGCCCGATCACGAAATCGGAGGATCTCTGTTTCAAGCCGCCGCCGCGTGTTGAACGGATCACCAACAAACATTGAACGCGGGTCGAGGAACAAAAGCTTCGAACCCGATCATGCGCCGATTACGCTTCTCGTTAAGAAGTCCGCTCAAACAGCATTGTCGGGAACGCCAAGCGATCGACGATGCCCCCTCCTTTTGGTCCCCAGCGAACCAGACTTAAAGACCCTTCGGATGGTTAAAAAAGTCCTGCTCGTGATGCGGCACCAACACAACGAGACGAGCTCAAGCGTTGGTGCCGCACCACAAAGCACCAGATTAGCTCGTGTTCCTTACCTGACGGTCTGGGATCGGACCGTCAGAGTCCGAACACTAGAGCGCGATCCATTCAGATTGAATCGATCGCACTCTATTTCTCTTTGTTTAGCCGAATGATCTTGTCCGAAAAGTCTGCCAACTTTTCGGGATCATGCTCAAGGGGGAGCAATGACAGCACCCATAAACATCGTTCACACGGAGCTCCTAATGAACGGGCGCGGCAAGCTGGCACCACGCGAACTGGCCGCCCGCCTGCCAGACCACTCGATGCCGGACTTCCGTATAGTCCAAACGTTTAGTTCGAACGACACCGCGATAACCAAATATAATATTGGACCCGATTAAGGATCAACGTGGGAAACGTCCGCAAACAAGAAAAGAAACAAGACACGCCTCGTCATTCATTCGCCCATTGTATATGTTTACAGCTCAGAAAAATTCTTTTGCACGCCTAAAAACATCACGAAACACGAATATTTCTCTACTGATCGGAAAAAAACTACTTGACGATCAATCGTCGGTCACAAAACGATCAAACACCAGCATCGCGCAAATAAAGGTCTTCCGCATTTCTGAGTTGTAACTTATGATGGCCATGTCCATTGGGTAATTAAATTTGAACGCGACGGTTGCTCGGAGGGAAACAAATGACACACGATATCAGAGCATTAACGGAGCGTCTGACCCTGTCGAGCCAAGCGATCGGCCCGCTCAAACCGCACGATCACAGAAGATCCAGTAATGCACGGCTCGCTTCTGCAAGACGATCCGGACAAACCGCCCATCCTCAAACTCCACCTGCTGCAGGTCGGAGCCTTTTTTCCTCACGCCGATCCTGTTCGTGCGCTGATCTAGGTATGGCTCCTTAGACGCAAAGGGGCGGCCGATAACGAGGCAATCGACCGAACCATAAAGTTGGCGGCGCAAACGCCCGCCAGTAGCGGCGGCATCCTCGCAAATCAACAAGGTCTTGGGGAGTAAATCCGATGGCAGATCCGCGAGAATTGCGTCAGTCGGACGTTCGCGCAGTCGAAGAAGAACTGGCCGCAGCGCGTAGCGTGATCAACCAGCTCAGGGCCGAAACCAGCGCAGACCCGGAGGATACCGAGTACGAACTGATGCAACAGCAGCGCTACGTCGCCGGGCTTGAGGCTGAGCTGCAAGAGCTCAACTCGAGTCCCGTCGTAGCGGAAGGTACGCCCATGCCGCACGAGGTGGCCTCCACCTCGCATGAGACGGCCGCTGCCGCTGCCGGTCTCGCTGTCGTTGTCGGGCATAGCGTTCTCGGAAAAGACCCCGGCGCAAAAGGAACGGGGTTTCCATCCAGCGTAGTGGGAAAGATGCGCTACGAGGTGCATTGGAACACCCAATTGGCCGATATGATCCACTCGCGGGCGAAGGAGCAGGGCTTGCGCTGCGAGGTGTTCACGCGCGATCGGAAAAGGCTGGCAGGTATCCGAGCGGCTTATCGCAAAGTCGGGGCCTGGGGACCCAAGGCTGCTGTCGAACTGCACTTTAACAGCTTCAACGGCGCCGCCTGCGGTACGGAAACACTCTATCACTCGAGCCCATCGAAGTCCTGGGGCCAAGAGGTGCAGGGCCGAATGCACAAGGTCTTCCACGAGGCGGCGATCGGGAAGAACATATCCCGTCCACGTGGGCCTTGGCCAGATCGCCTTCTGAAGCACCGAACCAATGGCCAGAGGGGCTATTCGTCGGTCGCCGCCTTGGGCTCGAGCGGTGCTCCGTCCGTTCTCATCGAGCCGTTCTTCGGTGACAACGAGATTGATGCAACGATTGCGCAAGAACAAAAGAAGGCGCTGGCGGATGTGATCGTCGAGGCCTACATCGCCCAGTTTGAACCTGGCCACGTCAAACCGACCACTCCAGGTCCAGGTCCAGATCCAGGCCCCGGCGGGACCATGCTACCTACTCCCGATCCCGATTTAAAGGCAAAACCTGACCGGTTTTCGCCAGAGCTATGGGAACTGTGGCAAGTCGCTGCAAGGACCAAGATCGAGTTCCCGAATTTGCGCAATATAGCCTTCGCACAATGGTGCCTGGAGACGGGTTGGGGCTACCGCGGCCGGAAAGCCAAATACCACACCAATCCCGAGCTATTTGCGCTGGAAATCGAGGCCAAGAATTTCGGTGGCATGAAATATCGCAAGGAGTTGAAAGATCTTTGTACAAAATACTGGCACACCGACCATAACGGCAAATCTGATTATTACTGCAAATTCGAAAGCCTCGACAAATTCATCGAGGCGTATTGGAAGCGTTTTGATGCCACCTCCTTTTATCCGAACTGGCGCTCTCACACGGGTGACGAAAACGACTTTATTAATTACATCGGCGATATTTGGGCACCGCCATCGGATTCACCGAACAATGTCGGGTATGCGGACAAAGTCCGGAGATGCTTGAGATGGCTAAAAGAGAACGATTACTCGCTGCCAACGACAAACGAAGATCTCGAGCCGCCGTTAACCCGGCGCGGATCTTCCGGGAAGGATGCCGAGCTGCTGAAGGCGGTGATCCGGTCAACAGAATCGGCGATCAAACACAACGATCTGCTGGCGGCGACCGACAATGTCCCGGACGAGCTGAAGGCAGCGGCCGGCAGCTTCGCTACCGAAGGAAGGAAAGTTCTGGAACTGGCGAAAACGTCGCTTGTGCCATGGGGTGGCTCCCTGGTGGAGTTAGTGCGGAAAGTGGAACCAGATGCCGATAAGGTGTTCGTTAAAGCTGCGGCCGCATTGGATAAGATCGAACTGGCGTCGCAAGACTTGAGATTGGCGATACTGGCACATTGGGCATTGGAGAGCAAGAAAAGCACATGGGGAACGAGCGAGCTTGCGCGTACTCACTTCAATCTTGCCGGCATCCGATGGCAGAAGACCGACTCACCGGCCGTTGACAGTGTTTTGGTTTCCGACAAAGGTCTCTATTTCCGTTTCATAAATCTTGATACCTTCCTGGACTTCTATTTCCAAAAATTGCGGACCGGCCTCGCAGAAGACGCCCTCGAAACCAAGAAAGCCGAAGATTTCGTAAAGCTGGTTGCGCGCGGCTGGCATGTTGTGACTGCGGATACACCCGCCCCCGCACCCGATCCCGCGGAGTACACAAAGGCCATTCTTGGCATCGTTGAGCGTCTGCGCGAGGCGAATGCGCTGGCCGGAGCTGACGACGATGACCCGGCAGCAGACGGGCAATCGGGCAGTGACAGCACCGCCCCAAGCCACAACAAGCCCGACGGCGTCCCGGACACGGGCGTCGCGTTGTATGTGAGCCGCCAACGGGTTGAACGACGCAGCAGTGGTCGGCCCCGAGTCCGCACTGTTGGCGAATACCAAGTCTATCTAGACGGAAAGCCGCTGTCCGATCCGATGCTGAAAGGGATGATGCTCGAGGCCAAAGGTCCAGGAGCCAATGTTCCGGCACAGAACGGCAAGCGCATCGAAGCCGACGTCTATCCGCTGCGCACGCATCGCGGCAAGAAATACATGACCTTCGACTTCAAAGCCACAAGATCCAGTAGCCGAAAACCCAGACCGGGGATTCAAGTGGGTGAGGCTGATCAGACCGTGAGTCCGGTGCTTAAAGATCGGGTGGCGATATTGCTGCATCCAGGCAGCGGCTTCCTTTGGTCGGTGGGCTGTCTCAACCCGTCAAAGCCGCTTTCGCGCCTCCAAGGCATGTCGTGGGCCGACAGCTTCGATCGCACGATGGCGTTGATCGACGCCATGAAGAAGCATGTGCCAGGGTTTCCGTCCAGCAACGGCAAACGGATCCCGGACACCGTGCTCGTCGTCGAGGGCGAGCCGATGCACGAACGATCGTTGTTGGAGATCGTGCACGGCGAGAGCAGTGCAACGGAGAGTGTGGGCGTGCAGATTTCGCCCGAGATGATCAGCCGTTTGACAACGCCGAAGGTTGCAGAGCTTCTCCGCGACAGCATCAACGGCAGTGTGTTGCCGGATCTGGTCGATGCGCCGCTGTTCGCGCTGATCAAGTCTGCGAGTGACGCCCGCAGCGGTTCACTCGAATCCCACGGCTCTACCGGCGGAACGACTATTCTGCAGGAACCGGGACCGGAAGGCGATACGCTGTGGCATGCCTGGGTTGAAGGTTGGATCGCGGCGCAGGCGCATACCGACGCGGAGGTCAAGGCAAAGGCACTGGCGGACTTGGAAAGCGTTGCGCAAAGCTTGGTGGCAGCCGGCGTCGACATCAATGCGCCGAGCATCTACCAGACACCGCTGACTTATGCGGCGGTCGACAATGCGGCCGGCGCCGTGGAGAGGCTGGTCGCCTTTGGTGCCGATGTCGACCGGCATGATCCGATGGGCACCACGCCATTGGTGGCAGCTGCCTACTTCGGTGCCGATGCTGCGGTTTCGGCTTTGCTGGCTGCCAACGCAAATCGCGACTTGCGCTCGCTTCCAGACAACACAGATGCGCAGGAAGCTCAAGGCGGTGGGGACGAGGTCGCAGAGTTGTTCGCCGAAGACCCACCGGCCAATGCAACGCCGTTGGAAGCCGCGCGGGCCGCGCTTGCCCTTATTCCGGATGAGGAAAGCGAGGGATCGCCGCGGCGTATCGCATTGAGCCGTATCATTGCGGATTTGAGCTAATGCGCCCACAATCATTGCCGTAGCATCAACTCCGGCAATCCTTCCACTTTTTTTGGATAACTTCAGTCGGCTTTTTGAGGGGTGCAGTGCAAGTGTTGGGCGATCCCGAACGGTTTCGCGGGTACGAAGCGGTTACTTCCAGCCTCAGGGAGTACCTGAACCAAGCGACACGAACGCCAGCGGGAACTCGAACCCGGCGCCGGCGCACCAGCCAGCGCCGTGGTCTTCAGACTCTGCCCTGCCGGCGGGTGTCTGCCCCGAAGAATTCGAGGGTGTTCGATTCCCGGTTAAGTCCGCCACGGCCGCTCCGATTTGCAGAAGCATCACACGCCTTCTCGACAAAGCCCGAACCAGGGAGCCTGCCATGCGAATGGACGTTACCAGCACCTACATTGCGAACTTGCCTGTCGGCTCGGATGCCGGCCCGTTCGCGTTCGAAAGCGCCGCTGGCGAAGCCGCCATTGATTCCGTCGACATCGACAACCTGCCAAGCGGTATCGTTACGGGCTCAAACCTGATCGATTTTCCGGCCTCGGTTGGGCCGGAGTTGCGGTCGAGCATCGCTCTCTCGCTCCTGGCGGCACAACGAGTCGCAGCAAACGATCCGGTCATAATGGATCCCGATCAGTGGATCGATCGTCACAATACCGTTCTGAAGAATTTGAACTGGACCGTCGAAGGAGGTGGCAACGTTAACTCTACATTCGACAGTATCAATGTTGCGGTCCACCAAGCTATCATTCCCTTTCTGGTGGCCGCCTTTGGTCCTGCCGCGGCAGCATCGACGCTGATCCTGACAGCCCTGAAGCAGTTGGATCAGATGGATCAAAACAGCAGTTGGATAACGCTTTTCGATCAACAGAGCCGACGGTTCGGCGTCAGCGAGTACCAGTTCAGCACGGTTGAGACGGAAGCCGGGCAAATCAGACTGCGGATGGCAAGCGCGCGATTCGATGCTTCCTACGGAAGGAGACAAGTCTTGTTCTTCGCGGTCAAGACTCAGTCAGCGAAATTCGTTGCTGCTAATTCAAAGCTGTCGGCTGATTCCGACCTCTTGAAAAGAATGAACGGCGAGCTGAAGATAAAGCTAGCGGGCGCCACCAATAACTACATTCGCGGCCTGCCGGGCAATCTCATAAAGTGATTTTTTTTGGGCTGGCCGATCCATGGACTTGTTGTCTTGGAGCATGATCCCGAAAAGTTCGCAGACCTTTCGGCCAAGACCATGCGGGCAAATTGGGAGAAAGGGAGCGCGATTGTTTCGAGGAGAATCAATCGCGCCTGGTCGGTTGGCGCCCGCAAGGGCACCTTGGCGCGGTTGGCGATCCGGTGAAAAAGGCCGCGTTGTTCCCCATCGTCTGAACGAAAGCGGTCAGAACAGCTTGCCATAATTCGCAACGGAGCGACTGGGATGAAAACGACAATAACCCTGGACCCAGGTCATGGTGGCGAACAGAAAGTTGAAAAATCAAGCGCAAACAGAGCCGTGGGCCCCGGCGGGACTCTCGAGAAAGAGCTAACGCTTAGTTTGGGCCTGGCGGTCCAAGCGGTACTCAAGGAGCGTGGCCATAGCATACACATGACGCGCGAGAGCGATGAGAATTTCGGGCTCAAGAAACGCGCAAACAAGTCTCGAGACAAAGGCAGTGATGTCTTCGTGTCGATTCACTTCAATGGCTGCGACACGCCCGATGTCCAAGGTACCGAAACCTATTACCATATTGGGGCCGCGACCGCGTCGCGTCGCCTCGCCGCCTGTGTGCAGAAGGCAGTGCGGTATGTCACAGGCCTTCGCGACCGGGGTGTCAAGCGGGCAAACATGACTGTTTTGCAGCCCAGCGAGCATGCGCCCTGCACCGCATGCTGTCTGGTGGAAGTCAGTTTCCTCACCGATCCGCGAGAAGAAGGCAGGCTCAAGAGCCAGACCTACATCTTTGCGCTGGCAGCCGGGCTGGCGGACGGCATCGAGGAGTATCTGAACCAGCTCCACCTGATGCCCGGTTCGTCCTTGACGGCGACGCCGGAGGAGATGCCGAACGGACACGGGTCCGAGCTGGAAGACGGGTTCAAAGCCGACATCCCCTCCGAAACAGGACCAAGCCTGCATTACCCACAAGGTGGCTGGCGATCGGCTGTCGAACCCGACCTTTACCGCGCCCCTGCGACCGACAAAGCTCACGCCATCGACGAGCCCGGCGCAGCCAGGATCGCAAACATCGGTCAGTTTGCCAAAGCGTGGTCCCGGCGGAGGGACGAGATCCGTACCGAGCTCAGTTTGGAAGCCGTCATCGGCAAGGACAGTCGTCTACCCGTCTCTTTCCTGGCGCGTGGCGTGGAATGCAGCCGGGCGGTCTGCCTCGTCGAGGCCTCCGGCATCGACTATCGAGGTCGAGCGGGGTCCTGGGTCGGCACCGGTTTTATCGTTGGCCCCAACCTGCTGATCACCAATTTTCATGTCCTCAACTCCGCCGATGTTGCCGACGCCGCGACCGCCATCTTCGACTTCCATATTGACCATGAGGGGCGGCCGGCGCCGACCAGGTCCTATCGTCTCGCGCCACACAAGCTGTTCCTCACCAGCCCCGTCGGCGGCGGACTCGATTATTCGTTTGTTTGGGTCGACGGCGATCCGCAGGACGACTACGGAGCCATAGAGATGTTCCGCGGTGCGTTCACCGCCGATGAGAACATGCGCGCAAACATCGTTCAGCATCCCAATGGCACCCGCAAAAAAGTCGCGCTTCAGGACAACCACACCATTGTGCAATACGATGAAGCGTTACTCCATTATATCACGGACACGGAGGGGGGCAGTTCGGGGTCTCCAGTATTCGACAATGATTGGCGCCTAATCGCGCTGCATCACGCCAGCCGGCGCAATACCCAGAACCTCTGCCCGCCAGGATCGGAGTCGGCACCGCGGCGGCTGAACGAAGGGATAAAGATCTCAGCGATCGCCCTCGATCTTGAGCTTCGGCTGCAAGACACCACCGAGGCGCAAGCCGCTTCCTACGTGCTCAGTCACATGAAGGGCGCCGACAGCGTGACTGGTTACTTCGGTGCCCTTGGCCGGCGCGTTCCCTGCCCAAAGCAAGATGGTGTAGAACGGATCGCCTCTGCTTACAGGGGCTCCGCCCATGACGTCGACGTGGCTTTCTGGAATGTTGAATGGTTCGACCAGCAATACCGTGACAAGGTCCGCAAGCTCGCCGGTATTGTCGCAGATCTCAATCTCGACATTTGGGCCTTCCAGGAAGCCTCACGTGACGCGGTGGAAGCACTTGTCAAGCAGATGTTCGCCGAATTTGGCCAGACTTATGCGTATTCCGCATGCGAGCCCGACGCGACACCGGACAAACCGTCAACGATCGTCATGTGGAACACCAAGACCGTGTCCGGCAAACGCGTTAAATGGCCAGAAACGATCTTAGACCGTTACCTCGGACTGTTTCTCTTTGAGTCGAAAAGTCGGCAAGACAGCAATCTGGCGCCTTTTTGTTTCAACCTCATCCCGGTTCACTTGAAGACCACGGGCGACGAGAGGGTGCGGAGCTTAGCGACCCAATTGTTGGCTGCTTCCGTGCGAAAGATGATCGATGAGCCTGGCGGTGATCTCGACTGGATCATTGGAGGCGACTTCAATGCGGAACGCGTGTCGAAAGATCTCAATGCACTCGCAGCAAAGGGTATCAAACTGCTCGCCGTCGAAGACGAGGCGGGCAGCGCCCTAATCTATCTTAAGGACCCGAAGTCCATTATCGATCGCATATTTCTGTCACCAAATATGGCACGGAGCTACGGAGTCGATGATTTTCTGATCCACGCGCAAGACAAGAGCCGACCCGATTACTTGCGTGAGGTTTCCGACCATCGGCCAGTGCTCGTTCGCCTGAACCCACGCGATCATCCGCAAGCCGTCACGGAAGATGCGCCGCCCTGCGAGCTACATGAGTTGTTGGGGACGATTGATGGAGAAAATAATCATGTAGTATCTCCGGCCGCCGACGACGTCATCGATGACACCCTAAGGGTTCTGAAGTCTAATCCTGTAGCGTTCTTGCGTGCGCTTGCGGACGCCATGGAAAAGATCAAATAACTGCCTGACATTGAAGAAGGACACCTGTCTGGCGCAGGCTGTCGGCGGCTGCAGCGCCCGCTCCTCCTCCCCAGTTTCGGCGAAATCGGCTATGTTCACGGTGAAAACGAGTTTTTCAGCAGCCTGCTCGCGCGCGATGGCTTAAGGTTGAACCGATCGCGCGTTAGAGCATGATCCCGAAAAGTTGGCAGACTTTTCGGACAAGATCATGCGACATAACAAAGAGAAAGAGCGCGCGATCGATTCAACCTGAATGGATCATGCTCTAGTACCTTCCAATCGGTCCACGACATCGGCATATGCGGTCATTGCAGGTCGGCGCGTTCGACCCAGACCGATTTGGTCTTGAGATACTTCTGGTATCCTGCGCGACCCATGTCTTTTCCGAAACCGGACCGCCGGACCCCGCCAAAGGGGCTGGTCATATCCGCCGCCCTCCCCCAGTGATTGATCCAGATAGTTCCGCTGTCGAGCTGATCGGCTGCGGCCAGGGCGGCGTTGAGATTGCTGGTGTAAACCGACGCAGCGAGCCCGAAATCCGGGTGGTTTGCCTTGGCGATGCCCTCCTCGAATCGCTCGAACGTGTCGAGGAGAAGCACCGGACCGAATATCTCTTCGCGATAGGCGACATTGTCGACGTCAGCCGATTGCAGGATCGTTGGTTGGAAGAAGCAACGGCGCTCGGCGTCGGCAAGCGGTTCGCCGCCCCGCAGCAATTTCGCCCCCTGGCTCAGAGCCGTCGCCACAATCTGTTCAATGCGTGCCAATTGGGCCGGACTGATGATGGGCGGCAGGCTCACTTCCTGCCAGGTCGGCCCCGCGACGAGCCTGTCCATGCGCTGCTCGATCCGCGCCAGAAGCTTGTCGCGAACGGGGGCCTGAACGATCAGGCGGGACCCGGCAAAACAGACCTGGCCGCTGTTATATGTGATGCCGCGGACGATCAGGTCCGCGACATGATCGAGGTTGTCGGCGTCGGCAAAGACGAGCTGGGCGCCCTTGCCGCCCAGTTCCAGACTGACCGGTTTCAGCCCATGAGCCGCCGCCTCGGCCATAACCAGGGCGCCGGTTGCGGTCGAACCGGTAAAGGATACGGTGTCGACGCCGGGATGGCGGACGAGGGCCTGGCCAGTGCCCCCGTCACCGGGAAGAATGTTGAACAGCCCCTCCGGCAGACCGGCCTCGACGCCCAGCTCGGCCACGCGCAGGATGGAGAATGGTGTCATTTCGGACGGCTTGAGCACAACCGCATTGCCCGCCGCAAGTGCCGGCGCAAACTTCCAGGCGCTCAAGATCAGAGGAAAGTTCCACGGCGCGATCGCTGCGACAACGCCGTAGGGCATATCCCTCGTGTAGGAAAGCTGGCGGTGGGGTGTGGCCGTCACCGCGCTTTCATGGGTTTCCGCATAAGCCGCGAACAGGCGCAGCGCCATGCCGACGACACGGACATCGCGGGCCGTCGCTTCGTGATAGGGCCGCGATCCCAGGAGGGCTTCGAGGGTTGCGATCTCCTCAAGATGGGCGTCGACCAGGTCGGCCCAGCGATGCAAGACCTGTGCGCGGTCACGCGGCCCGCATGCAGCCCATCCGCTTGCTTTGGCCGCCGTGGACGCCAGTGAGACGGAGCGGTCGACGTCGTCGGTCGAGGCCGACTGCTCCTCGAAGACAATGTCTGGCGCCGAGGGGCTGCGCAGTTCCAACGGTGCGCCACGCATCCGCTGGTAATGTCCGCCGATGAAACCACCTCGTGGAGGCGAGACCGTTTTGATGTCGAATGACATATGTCCCCCCGCCACAGCCCCTTTCGGCTCCGCGGTTGCCGCCGAGACACGCAAAGGCATTGTGAGAATGATCGTTCTCACAAAGCATATTGAAGAATAAATATTCTGTGTCAAGAATGCCCAGGTTCATTTTTGCGCTTGACTATACTCTGTTGAGAATATTTATTCTCTAATAAGAATGAGGAAGCCTTGAACGCGATGCGGCTGTCCGAAGCCAGGTGACGGCCGTGGCGCAGCGCCATTTCCGACTGGGCCGGTGTCCATCGCAGATCGGCGGCCATCCGATGCTTGTCCCGAAAACACCCCGGCTTTCAAAAAGGTTGAACGATGAACGACGTTCTTGGAAATGCCGGTGAGCAGCAGGGCGCAAGCTGGTTCGCGCCGGACTTGTTGAGTGGCCGTTATGTGCTGATCACCGGCGGGGCAACCGGGCTTGGCCGCGCCATGGCCGAGAGCTTCGCCGCCCTTGGCGCCGACATTGCGCTTTGTGGCCGTCGCGAGCCGCTCCTGGAACAGGCCGCCGACGAGTTGCGCGGACGCCATGGCTGCCGCGTGGTCTGGCGGGGCTGCGATCTGCGTCAGGCCGATGCCGTGGCGGATATGATGACCTATGTCTTCGCCGAGAGGCCGCTCGACATCCTGGTCAATAACGCAGCGGCGAATTTCATCGCCCGGGCGGAAACGCTCTCCAGCCGCGCCCGGGACGCCGTGTTCGACATTACGATGAAGGGAACCGCGAATTGCACCTTCGAGGCCGGAAAGCGCTGGATCGAAGCGCAGCGTGGCGGAACGGTTCTATCCATCGTGACAAGCTATGCTTGGCACGGGTCTCCCTTCGTCGTGCCGTCGGCCATGGCAAAGGCGGGCGTTCTGGCGATGACCAAGAGCCTGGCCTCCGAATGGGGCCCAAAGGGAATTCGTCTCAATGCGCTGGCACCAGGGTCTTTTCCGACCGGCGGGGCGTGGGAGCGGTTGGTCCCCAGGCCGGAGCTCGCCGCGCAGCACGAGACCAACAACGCGCTCGGGCGGCCGGGCCGCCCCGAAGAAGTTGCTGCGCTCGCGGCTTTTCTGGTGTCCGATGCGTCAGCCTATATCAACGGCGAATGCGTGACCATTGATGGCGGACGCTGGCCGCATATGGCGGGCACCTTCGGATTCCTGCACGCGCTCGACGATCAGGACTGGAACGCCATACGCCAGAAAGGACGATGACCTGTAGACCACTGCGACGGCGAAGGCCCGCGCTAGAGCATGATCCCGAAAAGTTGCAGACTTTTCGGACAAGATCATGTGACAAGACAACGGGAAATAGAGTGCGTCGATTCAATCAAAATGAATCGCGCTCTAGAAGACCCCGATTGATGCCGCTCGTGCCGCCGGAAACGAGCATGGTCTTGCCGCGCCCGTCATAACATGGCGCGTCAGGCGACATTCGACAGCACCACAGTCGCCGCGGCCGAAAACATGCCGCCAACTCCATGCACGACGGAAACCTCCGCGCCGACGATTTGTGCAGGCGATGTGCCCCGCATCTGCCGCACGCCTTCCTGTAGGGCGTACATGCCGTACATGCCGGAATGCATGTAGCTCAACCCGCCGCCATTGGTGTTCATCGGCAGCCGTCCGCCCGGCCGCGTATGGCCCTCGGCAACGAAGGCGCCCGCCTCGCCCCGCTCGACGAAGCCCAGGTCCTGCAGCCCGTAGAGCGGCAGATGGGCAAAGGCATCGTAGATCATCAGATGATCGACGTCGCGATGGCTGATACCGGCTTCGGCAAAAGCCGCCGCACCGGACGCGCGAAAGGCGCGGCAGGAGGTGAAATCCTCCATCCAGGTGATTGCCGGGCTTTCGACGGCCTCGCCGGTGCCACGGATATAGACGGGGCGCGCGGGGAAATCGTCGGCGCGGTCGGCGGCGGCTAGAACCAACGCGCCGCCGCCGTCGGAAACCAGGCAGCACATCAGCTTGCGGAACGGGTAGGCGACCATGCGCGAGGCGAGCACCTGATCGACCGTCACCGGGTCGCGCGCGGTGGCGCGCGGGTGCATCGCCGCCCATTCGCGCTGGACAACGGCGACCATGGCGAGCTGCTCTTCGCTCACGTTGCAATCCTTCATGAAGCGCATCGCAGGCAGGGTGAATTTGGTCGCCGGAACCGTTGCGCCGAACGGGACCTCGAACTGCAGACTGAACTGGGACGGGAAGATCGGCCGATGGGTGCGGTGGCCGCTGCGCCCGCTTTCGCCATGGGTGATCAAGACCGTGCGGCAAAGCCCCGCCTCGATCGCCGCGGCCGCGTGGCGGACATGAGTGATGAACGAGCAGCCGCCGACGGAGGTTCCGTCGGTCCATACCGGTTCGAGCCCAAGGTAGTGTGCGATCTCGGCCGGGTCGTGACCGGCGGTGGCAAGGCCGTCGATATCGGCGGGCGAAAGCTCACAATCGGCGAGCGCGTTGAGTGCTGCATCGGCATGCAGCGCCACCTGTCCCAGCTCAGGCACCCTCCCCATTCGGGTGCTTTCGGCGGCACCCACGATCGCGATCTTGTTCGCGATCACGGGGCCGATCTCGCCGGCTCGAACAGCGGCACGGTGGCACCGCCGCGTTCCCGAAATACGACTTGAAGCGGCATGTCGAGCGCCAGCGCCTTTGATGTCTGCGGGCAGCCGACGATGTTGGTCATCATGCGCGGGCCCTCTTCGAGTTCGACAACCGCGATCGAGTATGGCGGCGTGTGACCCGGCGTCGGCACATGACTGATGATGAAGCTGTAAAGCGTCGCCCGGCCCGTGGCGGTGAAGCTCTCGACCGCCCGGCTGCTGCAGGCCGGGCAGAAGGGGCGCGGCGGGAAATACGCATGCTTGCAGACGGAGCAACGCTGAAGCCGCAACTCGCCGCGCTGCGCGCCCTGCCAGAAATCGTCCGCCTCCGGAATAGCGAGTGGCTGCGCTGGAGCATCGTGCTGCTGGCCGGCCGGCGAGCCCGGCCGCGTTGGATCTCGTTGCGTGTCGACCAAAAGCCTGCCTCATTGGTTGAAGGAAGGGTTGCATTGACATGCTAACTATTAGCATGTGTATTATAAGTATACAATCTAAATTCCACAGAGTCGTCGCGGCATGCACGCGGCAGGAGGCACGAAGGTTATGCGGGTCGCCGCCAAATCCGCCCACAGCAGTCCGGTCGAAAACGAGGCCGGGCTGGTCTTTCAGCATGTGGCGCGACAGCGCGTCCGCGCGCTGGACACATTGCTGGCGCCGCACGGGCTGACCTCGGCGCAGGTCTATGTTCTGAATTGGCTGTTGCGCAAAGACGGACTGACGCAAATCGAATTGGCGCGGCTTTTGGATATCGGCACGGTCGCCGTTAGCGGCATGATCGATCGGCTCGAAACGGCCGACTGGGTCGAGCGCCGGGCGGACGAGAACGATAGGCGCTCCAAGCGGGTCTTCCTCAAATCCTCCGCCTCCTCCAAGGCACATGTGTTGAGCGAGGCGGCCGCCCGGGTCAACGAGATGTCTTTCGCAGGTTTGTCGAGCAACGAGGTGGACAAGCTTCTTTCGCTGATGCGTCGCGTGCGCCGAAACCTGCGCGACGCGCTTGAGGAGCAAGCGGGGGTGAGTGGCGGCGACGTCAGCAAGTAGCCCCAACTTTTTTGGATCATGCTCGAGAGCGCGATCCGTTCAGTAGTAGGGTGGGCAAAGGCGCGCAAAGCGCGCCGTGCCCACGCGATCGAGGCAGCGAAATTTCTCATTGTTTGTCGCATGATCTTGTCCGAAAAGTCCGCCAACTTTTCGGGATCATGTTTTGCTTTCAGATCTGCCGGCCGATTCCCTTCCAGTATTGCGCTTTGAGATCGCGCTTGCGAATCTTTCCCGCCGAGTCTCGCGGGAAGTCCTGGCGCAGCTCGATCAGCCGCGGAATCATGAACGGCGCGATCTTGCCGCGCAGAAAGTCGGCCAGTTCGGCCCTGTCGATACTGTGCCCTTCAACCGGCTGCACGATCGCGGCCACGGCCTCGCCGGCCGCGTCGTCGGGGATGCCGAACACGGCGCAGTCGGCGACATGGATATGGGCAAGCAGTGCAGCCTCCACCTGTGCGGGGTAGATATTGGTGCCATTCGAGATGATCAGATCGCCTTTCCGATCGCTGAGAAACAGATAGCCGTCCTCGTCAAGATACCCCACATCGCCCACGCTCACGAGCTCGCCCCGACCGGCCTGCTGGCGAGCGCATGGAACGTTCAGATAGGTGAAATCCGGAATGTCGATCCGCCGCCCGAAGATCTCCCCCGCGACGCCGGGCGGGCATGGCGCACCTTGCTCGTCCAGCACGGCAATCCGCGCGGTTTCGACAGCACGCCCGACCGTGCCCGGCTTCGCCAAAGCGTCCGCGCTGGAGGCGAAGGTAAGCGCGCTGGTCTCGGTCGAACCGTAATACTCGTATATTATCGGCCCCCACCAATCGATCATCTCGGCTTTGAGCGCCGGCGGACAAGGCGCCCCGGCGACCACCACATGCCGTAGGCTGGACAGGTCGAAATGCTCGCGCATATCGGTCGGCAACCTTATCAGGCGCTGCAACATTGCCGGCACCATAAAGCTTGTGGTGACGCCATAGGCTTCGATGAGGACGAGTGTCTGTTCGGCGTCAAAGCGCGCGGGCAATACGAGTGTGCCGCCGGCGCGGAAAGTGCCGGTGCAGAAACGGTTGGAGGCGGAGTGGTAGAGCGGTGTGGCAAGCATCGTGCGCATGCCGGGCTCGAAGAAAGCGTCGTAGGCGACGGCCGCCGGCCGGGCTGCGCCGAGCCTCAAAACGCCCTTCGGCTTGCCGGTGGTGCCTGACGTGTAGATCAGGGGATAGGTCTCGCTCGCAACGGGTTCGACCAGCGGAGGGTGGGCATCAAGGAACGCAGCCCAGGCCAGATCCTCCCGCCCGGGGTTGGAGTCGGCCGGGTCGAGCCGATAAGCGGCGACGATCTCCGCAGGGGTGGGCACGACGATCACGTGCAGCTTTGCGCGAAGGTCCTCGGGAAATCCGTCTCGGACCGCAGCCCAAAGATCGGCATGTGCGATGATAATCGAGGCGGCACTGTCGGTCAGAAGATAGGCGATCTCGCCGGCCGTGAAATGCCAGTTGATCGGGAGCGCGACCGCGCCCGCCTGCCTGACTGCCTCACTTGCCGTAAGAAAAACGGCGTCATTGCGCATCAGTAGCGCGACCCGCGCCCCCGTTGCTCCGAGTGCCACAAGCCCGGCGGCGGCTTGCGATGCAGCCTGTGCGATTTCGGGAGCCGTGTAGCGGGTCCCGGCAAAGATCACGTCTCCGGTCATCGCCCCCCGGTCAAGCGCCGGTGAAATTCGGCAGCCGTTTCGCAGTCACTCCCTTGCTCGACCGAAAAATAATTCGCTTGCTATCTATTTGCAAGTGCATTAATCGTAAGCGAACAATTTCGCATGTCTGGACGGGCGCAAGCATGGACGGTGCAGTCGCGAGCGTTCCGACTCTGACGGTCCGATCCCGGACCATCAGCCCGGAACACTAGCTAATTCGTCACTTTGTGATGCGGCACCAACACAATGAGACGAGCTCAAGCGTTGGTGCCACATCACTAGCAAGGGGGTGGATCCATGGGTGGTGCACGATCGGCTCCAACTGCCTTGCTGGCCGGTCGGAGTGCGGTCGTCACCGGCGCAGGGCGCGGTGTGGGCCGCGATGTGGCGCTTCGTCTGGCCGCCCATGGCGCGTCCGTTCTGGTGAATGATCTGGGCGCTTCAGCGGTGGGTGACGGCAATGATGCCGGCCCTGCCGCTGCCGTTGTCGCCGAGATCGAGGAGGCCGGCGGCAACGCGATATCGAATATCGCCAGCGTGACCGAGTTCGCCAACGCCGAAGCCATGGTGGCTCATGCCGTCGAGTGCTTCGGGCGGCTGGATATCGTCGTCAACAATGCGGGCATTCTGCGCGACGGGATCTTCCATAAGGCGTCCGAAGCCGATTGGGACAGCGTCATTGCCGTCCATCTGAAGGGGTCGTTCAATCTCGCCCGTGCCGCAGCCCCGGTTTTCCGGGCGCAAGGCTCAGGCCGCATGATTCACATGACCTCGAATTCGGGACTGATCGGGAACTACGGCCAGGCCAATTACATCGCCGCCAAGCTCGGTGTGGTCGGCTTGTCGCGCGCTATCGCCCTCGACATGGCGAGGTTCAACGTTACGTCCAACGTCATCGCACCTCAAGCATGGAGCCGGCTGATCGGCGTCATCCCCACCGAGACCGACGAGGAACGCGCCCGCGTGGAGCGCTTCAAGCGCATGACGCCGGATAAGATCGCGCACCTTGTCGTGGCCCTTGCCTCCGATGCCGCGCAACACATCACCGGACAGATTTTCGTTTGCCGTGGCAATGAGATCCATTTGATGAGCCAACCGCGTCCGGTGCGCTCCTTCGCCCGCCCCGATGGTTGGGCACCGGAGACCATTCTGGCATCGGTTTTCCCGGCGATGCAGGGCGCACTGACGCCGCTTGAACGCTCGAACGACGTCTTCGGCTGGGATGCGATCTGATACGTCTCGGCGCGATCCCTGGGGACATGCGGCAGGCGCATGGGCGTGAGGAGTCGACGCGGCACCCTCTCGTCACCTCTCCCCGGCGGGGAGAGGTCGACGCGCGAAGCGCGGCGGGTGAGGGGGCTGGAGATTCCCCGGCGAGCGCGAACGCCCCTCACCCGCTCGCTGCGCTCGCGACCTCTCCCCAAAGGGGAGAGGTGAGAGATGGTCCTGACCGGTTAGATAGGTGACAGGATAGACCGACGACATGGGTGACCGGTCCAGTGGTCGCTAGAGCATGATCCCGAAAAGTTGGCAGACTTTTCGGACAAGATCATGCGACCAAACAAAGACGAGCATGATCCCGAAAAGTTGGCAGACTTTTCGG
>JANQIP010000110.1 GCA_028282095.1 Xanthobacteraceae bacterium
CTTCCCGCCCGCGTGCGCAGTGTCACCAATGCCGACGTGGAGAACATCCTCAATGCTGCGGAAGCGGTGATCGTGCCCTACCCGTCGGACAAGCTAGCCGTGACGGTCACAAGCGTGAAGATCGACGCCAACGGCAAGGCGGCCGTCGAGTGGAGCAATACCAAAGGTGGGACGGTAAGAACAGGCGACGTGACGAACGAGATTCCCGATGCGCTCAAGAAGCCTGATAGCGGGCTGGTTTGGGGCGAGGTGAGCTATAGCTACGAGCCGACGATCGGCTATGTGATTTCCGGGAAAATCAATCTCTTTGAACGCGCCTTTATGCGTCCACGTGAGTCCCTCGTCGTCAAGAAGGAGTAACGACCGGCGCCGCCAGCGCGTGATGGCTCAGAGCGTGATCCCGAAAAGTTGCAGACTTTTCGGACAAGATCACGCGAAAAAACAAAGAGAGTTGGAGCGCGATCGGTTCAATCCGGATGGGTCGCGCTCTAGGACTGCATCAATCGCGTTCATCGTCCTATTATGCTTGTATGCTTGGTGCATAATGTCGTCCGCAAAGTCCGCCAATTTTTCAGGATCACGCTCCCCCTTTCCGTTCATTCCCGCGAAAGCGGGAATCTCTTTTGGCGGCGTATCCGGTTCGCCGCTTGCGCGCGCGGGGACGAACGGATTAGCTTGAGCGCGATTCATACGCTTTCCGCGTGATTGCCTCGGGCCGGTCATATTATCTCCCCCTTTCAGAGGAGGGCGAAAAATCTCCTCGGCCACGGCACAGTTTGTCACCGAACTAATCTGCCGGAAACCGTATTACAAGCTCCGGGCATCACACGACGCCCAACGAGTCGAGTTGGATGTTCAGAAAGCGAAGCGGTCGCGCAGATTGCGCCGGTCGGCGATGATGCCTGCCATCATCTGCTTCTCGGCTTCGCTCGCAAGCAGCCGCTCGATCAGGTCGACCTGGTTCATGGCGACGAGCTGGAGAATATCGGTCCGGACCGCGCCCGCCGAATCACGCGGAAGCTGCGGTGCGAGCTGCAACCGCTCCGGCTTCTTCACCGTGACCGGGATCGTCGCGAGTTCGCGCGAGAGGTCGCCCTCGGTCGCATCGGTTTCCACAAAGGCGTAGAGCCCGACACCGGTGCGCCGATCAGGAAAGGCGACAATGGCCGCATCGCGCACCGACGGCGCACGCTTGAGCCAGTCGGCGAGCACCGGCGCATCGTTGACAAGGCGCGGGCCGCCCCCTTCGCGGTCGGAGACATTCATGAGGCCGCGGGTCATCGCGTAATAGACGCGCTTGCCGGTCGCGAGCCAGATGCGCGCCGGCCAGCTCTTCTGTGCGAGCACCTTTTTCTCGCGTGCCGTGAGCGCGGCCGGCGCATAGCGCCGCTTATGCTTGAGCAGATGGCGCAGGTCTTCATAGGCGAGAAGGCGAAACAAAGCGTGCCGGCGGCGGAAATGCGTCGCAAGCTGGAAGTCGGTCAGCAATGCCTGTCCGTCGGCACTGCGCAGCCAGTTCTGCTCCTTGGCAAGATCATTGTGGGTGACGCCGGCGCGATGCAGCGTGCGCAGCGCGCGCTTGGCGGAGCGGAAAAAGGCAAGGTCGTCATTCGGCCGCGCGACATGCACCGGCAGGCCGTCGAGCCAGCCGCGCACCAGGCAGCGCGGCCCGGCGAACAGAAGCGGCGGTGCCATGCCGAGACGACCGGCGCGCGCGAGCGCCCGCGCTTCGCGCCGGAAAAGGTGCCGCGCCAGCGGAAACGACCACCACGGCACGAGATCGATCCGCCGCAGCACGGCCGCGACCTCGCCAGCCTCGGCGCGGAACCAGCCGCGCTCGACCGTGCTGAACACGTCACGCTTGAGCACGAGCTGGCTGCGGAAGCGGTCTGCGATCTCTTCGGGAAACGCGGTCTCGTCATCCATTGCGAGCGGTATAGCACGGGCGCGGCCAGAGCATGATCCCGAAAAGTTGGCAGACTTTTCGGACAAGATCATGCGACAGAACAAAGAGAAATAGAGTGCGATCGGTTCAATCTGAATGGATCGCACTCTAGAGTATGATCCCGAAAAGTTGGCAGACTTTTCGGACAAGATCATGCGACAGAACAAAGAGAAATGGAGTGCGATCGATTCAATCTGAATGGATCGCACTCTAATGTTCCGACTCTGACGGTCCGTCCCCGGACCGTCAGGTAAGGAACACGAGCTAATTCGATGTTTTGTGATGCGGCGCCAACACAATGAGACGAGCTCGATCTTGAGGGATCGCGCTCCATCCGTTCGTCCCCGCGAAAGCGGGGAACCAGATTCACCGCCAAAGGGGATTCCCGCTTTCGCGGGAATGAACGGAATTTAGAGCATGATCCCGAAAAGTTGGCAGACTTTTCGGACAAGATCATGCGACAGAACAAAGAGAACGAGACCGCTTCACGGCGTGCTTGCGGCCGGCGCGCGCGCGATCCAGTGATCGAGTTCGGCGAGGGCGCGCGCGGTCAGCGCACGCTTGCGAGCGAGCGTCTTCGCCGGTCCCTTGAGCCGTTCGCCGTCCGGCCCTCGCGAGGGCGTTTCGGTGAGCGGCGGAAACAATCCGAAATTCACGTTCATCGGCTGAAACGAGCGGGGACCGGCATCGATCGTCTCGATATGCCCGCCGGTGACATGACCGAGCAGGGCCCCATGGGCGGTGGTCGGCGGCGGCATGACGGGGACCATGCCGAGCCGCTCGGCCGCGGCGAAGCGGCCGGCCATGAGCCCGGTCGCCGCCGATTCGACATAGCCCTCGCAGCCGGTGATCTGTCCGGCAAAGCGCAGCCGGGGGTCGGCCGTGAGCCGCAGCCTCGCATCGAGGAGTTTCGGGGAGTTGAGGAAGGTGTTCCGATGCAGCCCGCCGAGCCGGGCAAAGTCCGCCGTCGCAAGGCCGGGAACCGTGCGGAAAATCCGCATTTGCTCGCCATGCCTGAGCTTGGTCTGGAAGCCGACCAGGTTGAACAGCGTGCCGAGCCGGTTGTCCTGCCGGAGCTGCACCACTGCATAGGGCTTGGCGCCGGGACGATGCGGATTGGTGAGGCCGAATGGCTTCATCGGCCCGTGACGCAGCGTTTGGCGGCCGCGCGCGGCCATCACCTCGATCGGCAGGCAGCCATCGAAATAGGGGGTCTTATCCTCCCAGTCGCGGAATGCGACCTTGTCGGCGGCGAGCAGCGCATCGATGAACGTCTCATACTGGCTGCGATCGAGCGGGCAGTTGATGTAGTCGGCGTCCGACCCGTCCGGACCGGCTTTGTCATAGCGCGATTGCCTCCAGGCGACCGACATGTCGATCGTGTCGCCAAAGACGATCGGCGCGATGGCGTCGAAGAAGGCGAGGGCCGATTCGCCGGTCGTCGCAATGATCGCCTCCGCCAGTGCCGGGGAGGTGAGGGGACCGGTGGCGATGATCACGTTGTCCCATTCCTGGGGCGGCAGGCCCGCAATCTCCTGGCGGCACAGCTCGATCAATGGATGGCCGGCGAGCGCTTCGGTCACCGCCGCCGAAAAACCCTCGCGGTCGACCGCGAGCGCGCCGCCCGCCGGAACCCGATGAGCCTCGGCCGCACGCATGATCAGCGAGCCGAGGCGGCGCATTTCCTCGTGCAGCAGCCCAACGGCGCTGGTGGCGCAATCATCGGAGCGGAACGAATTGGAGCAGACGAGCTCGGCAAGCCCCGCCGTTTGGTGCACCGCGGTCATCGTCACGGGACGCATTTCATGCACGGTGACGGGAACGCCGCAGCTTGCGATCTGCCAGGCGGCCTCCGATCCGGCAAGGCCGCCGCCTATGATATGGATGCGCTGCATCGATCGATCGTTCGTCCCAGCGATCGCGTCGGGTCAGGACACGATCCCGAAAAGCTGATGGTTCTTCAGCACAAGGTCGCGCGACAAAATAAGAAAAATCGAGCGAAATCGGTTCGGTCCGAAGCAATCTTGCTCTGCGCCATCGGGTCAATCCAATTTAGGATTTTGGCGCAAAAACAAAAGCGCCCGCCGGAGGCGGGCGTCGTCCTTGCATTCGATCAATCGTTTACGGGCAACCCCGCAAACGCCGTCACGGCTCTCGGGAACCGCTCTCTAGTTGGCCGCGACCCATGTCAGCAGGGGGAGGGCCCAGGCGAGAAGCGCCAACGAGCCGATGACAGATGCGTAAATGATGGTTTTTTCCGTCACATCCTTGATCGCGACCATGACCGTTCTCCTTTAGTTATCGCAACGATTTTCTTCGCGGATACTGTCCCTGGAAGGTATTGATCAGCCGCGCGCCGATTCCCACGCAATACGCTGGATATCGCAGCGGGTGATGCCGATATCTGCCAATTCTCGGTCATCCAAGCGGTTCAACTCGCGAAGACTGTCGTTGTAGCTGCGCCAGACCCGAAGCATTCGAATCAAGCCTGAGACGAGATACATTGTTGTCTCCTCTTATTGCGTTGCGGTGTTCTACCGCCCCTTGTTTTCACCCTCATACATAGGCCAATGACGGAAAAGAAGAAGATCAAATGCTGCGACGCAGCCATTCGTGTCCCGCATAGGTCGGTAGGGGTTTGTTAGTATTTTGCCGAATGACGCGAATCACGCAGGGAGCGGTCGGGACGGTGCCATCGCGGCGCGCATGCAGATTGGCGTGGCAAAGCTTAGTATATGAAAAATAACTTAAATTTTCCACAGCCCGGCCCGCGGCTTGCCACGATCCGGACCCGTGCATGCCGCGGACTGGGTGCACGTTTTGCTTTGTCGAATAGTCGATCCATTTCGGCTGCGCCGGTTGTCCGTCGTAATACCTACGGAGAGAACGAATGCGTTATACTTTGGTTGCACTAGTGGCCGCCGCTTCTATTCTGAGCTCCGAGCTAGTGTTCCTTACCTGATGGTCCTATCCCCGACCGTCAGGTTAGGAACACTAGCTGATCCAATGCCTTGTGATGCGGCACCAACACGATGCGACGTGCTCAAGCTTTGGTGCCGCATCACTAGGCTGGTGCGCCAAACAGAGGTCGGGTCGGTGGCGGTCGCGGAGGTGCGCGGCGTGGCGGTGGCTCACCGGACGCTCCCGACGCGACTTTCGGCAAGCGCTGAGCCGCGGCGGGGAGCCGACCCTCTGTCAATCGGCGGGCAACAGGGCCTTTTCGCCCTGCGCGGGTGAACTCCGCTGAACGCGCCCGCCGAAAATACGCGGCGTCCAACAGCGAGAATTTCCCCGCCGCAACATTGTCAGTGCGTGTTTCTGCTTGCCAATCCTCTGCCGGCATGGTGCTCTCGCAATGCAACAATTCGAGAATTCGACAGTTCGAGAAGGCCGGAGAGCCAAATGGCAGACACCAAGCTGGAAATGCGGAGCCTGTTTTTTGAGGATATGACGACAGGCATGAGCGAATCGATGTCGCACACGGTCACTGACGCCGACATCAAGAGCTTTGCCCAGTTGAGCGGGGACAGCAATCCGATCCATCTCTCGGAAGAATTCGCCGCCAAGACATTTCTAAAAACACGAATTGCGCACGGTATTTACACGGCGAGCTTCATATCCGCTGTGATCGGCATGCGATTGCCCGGCCCGGGCGCGATCTATATTTCGCAGAGCCTTTTCTTCAAAGCCCCGGTCAGACTCGGCGATACCATCGAAGTGAAGGTCGAGGTGGCCGAACTCATGGGCGAGAAGTGCCGGGCCCGGCTCGCCTGTACCTGCAAGGTCGGAGACGAGGTCGTGCTCGAAGGCGAAGCTTGGGTCAAGGTTCCGTCCAAGCTTCCTCGCCCGGAAAAGGCAGCTTAGGGCGCGATCCCGAAGAGCCGGGACTGTTCGGACAAGCCACAAGCTAAAGACGGCGTGGTTGATTCGACCCGAAGCAATCACGCTTTTGAACAGCACGTCTGGTGGCTGAGTCGGCAAGGGTTCGTCTTGGAAATCCGGACTGCGGGAAGGCTTACGGCAAATTGCGACCGGACCCGGCACAATACCCTGCAGGCAGTGGTAACGTTTCGGCTCGTGGCGAGCACGCCGCGAGTCCCTCGTTGAGAGGCGCGGTTCGCCTTTCGTCCACCCGGATCGGATGCGCTGCGAGCCCCGCGCGATCCTGCGCAAGCTATGCAGGAAACGCATTAGTGGCCACGCAAGTTTGCGTGTAGCCTGCTCCTTGGGGGAGGTTCGCGCGAAGAAGAAGGAGGGTTCGATGGCCCCTCCCACGGAACCTTGGGCGGCTTTCTGCTCCCTGCTTCAGCGTTTTGTGAACCGAGTCATTCGACCTCACGTCGTTTCTGCAGCGCCGCCTGCCGAAGATGTGGTCGAACGCAGGGCGCCTCGCACGCCTCGTGTCGCCCAAGTCGAGGACAGGTCGGATCTTCTCAAGCGCCGAATGCGCGCCCTGCATCTCGATCCGGGTGAGCTGAACCGCTCACTGGCGCGTGCCTTAGGGATTCAGGCCGGGCTGTGCACGCGTTGTGAGGCGCGTAGCCAGTGCATGCGTGCGCTCGACGACGAACTCTCCGATCCCGGCTGGGGCGATTGGCGAAATTACTGCCCGAACGCCACTGCGCTTAGCATTCTGAGCACGCTCCACGAATGCGACGAGAAGGATCGGGAACAGACCACCATCGCGGGCTTGGGTTGATTTGATCGGATAGCCGGCCCGTCTCATTTCGCGCGGCTCTTCGTGTCGTTGACCGAGTGAGCCCGGCACTTATCGACAGGCCAAGGCCCGAAACCGAAACCGGTCGCGACAGCCTAGTGTTTCCTTCTCTGACGGTCCGATCCCGGACCGTCAGAGAAGGAACACTAGAGCGCGATCCATTCAGATTGAATCGATCGCACTCTGTTTCTCTTTGTTTTGCCGCATGATCTTGTCCGAAAAGTCTGCCAACTTTTCGGGATCATGCTCTAGCTAATTCGTTACTTTGTCATGCGGCACCAACACAATGAGACGAGCCCAAGCGTTGGTGCCGCATCACTAACCTGCACGCCTTCGACCGGGCGCCGGCCTGTTTGCGATCGCTCCAGAGCACGATTGCTTCGAGTTGGATCAATCGTGCTCGCTTACTATTTCTCTTCTCGCGCGATCTTGTCCGAAAACCCTGCCAGCTTTTCGGGATCATAATTTATCTGTCGTGTCGCGTGATCTTGTCCGAAAAGTCTGCCAACTTTTCGGGATCACGCTCTCGCAACGCGCCGATCACCGCCAAAACCGCTGCGATCGCCGGCACCCAGCCCTGCGCCTCACCCATGGTGAAAAGCGTCACTGCGCTAACCAGGAGCCAGAGCAAAGGAATGGCGAAAAAGAGCCAACGGGCCGACCCGCTCAAGAAAGCAAGTCCCGCGCCCAAAGTGGCGATGGCCGTAGGGTCCGGGGCAATGCCAACGATTTCGGCGGATCCAAGCGGCCGGCCGAAGAGAACCGACCATAGCGGGTGGATCAGTGTGGCATAGGCGATAAGGCCGATCCCAAGAATACGATCGGCTCCTGCCGTATGGTGTGGCGGCCGCGCCACCGCTCGCCGCAAGAACGCAAACGCGATGACCGCCTGAACGGCAAAGATCGGGGCCATATAGCTCGCCGCCCAGTTGATCGTCGGATAGCGTTGGCCGACAAAACTCCAACCGACCGAGCCCCAAGCGATGGCGATCAGGCCGAATGTCATCGGGGCAGCCAAACGGTCGGCTCTCGCCGCGAGCACGACCAGAAGGCATCCGAGGCCCACCGCGATCAGCGGCAACGGCCAGAGCGCTGCGTTTTCCTGTTCAAACAGAGCCCAATAGGCCCTCGGCGAAAACATAAGAAGATCTGAGAGCCCATAGGTCCACCATTCGGACATCACAGCGCTCGAATGTGATCGGCAATGCGCCGTCGCATACCAGGATCGAGGAGGGCCAGTCGTCCCGCCGCCTTGTTTTCCCGGACATGGTCAACCTGCGTCGTTGCCGGGATCACGACGGTGATGGCGGGATGGGAGACGATATGCTGCAAAATGAGCTGCGCCCAGCTTGCAGCACCGGTCTCTTGCGCCAGCGGCGGCAAAGCATGCCGGGAGAGGCGGTCCGCGAGGCGGCCGCCCTGAAACGGGCGGTTGACGATCACGCCGATTCCGCGCTCTTGCGCTAGCGGCAGAAGCCTGTCTTCGGCCGCGCGGTCCACCGGATTATAGGTCAGCTGGACGAAATCGATCGGATGCTCGCGCATCACACGTTCAAGCGACCCATGCCTCCGGCCATGGGAGGTGGTGATGCCGACATATCTCACTTCGCCGGCCTCTTTCATGGCCATGAGCGTCTCCAGATGCCCCTCCCATGCGCGCAGATTATGGATCTGCAGGAGATCGAAGCGGGCAACGCCCCAATGGCGTGCGCTCTCTTTGATCTGCGCCGCACCTCCCGAAACCGACGACGTCCAGACCTTGTCTGTATGAAAGACATTGGCCGGACGCCCGAGCTGTCCCAACGCATGACCGATCGTGGCCTGCGCGGACCCGTACATCGGCGAGGAGTCGATCATGCCGCCGCCGTCTTCTACAAAAGCCCTGATGACCTCCGTGCTCTGGCGCAGAAGATCAGGGCTATCGCCGACATTGAAGGTGATCCAACTACCAAGGCCGATCACCGGAATAGCCATGCCCGTTGCCGGCAGACTGCGGGTCTCGACAGGGCGCAAGGCCGCACCGGCTCGCTTTGCCGCGGCGCCAAGGATCAGTCCGCCAGCGGCCCCGAAAATAAACGTGCGTCGATCAATCATTCGGGCCAAACCTCCAGAACGTCGGATCGCTTGTGAGCATCTTCTTTGCCAATGTCGGGGCCGAGCTGAACAAGATCTAGTGTTTCCGATTCTGACGGTCCGACCCCGGACCGTCAGGTAAGGAACACGAGCTGATCCAATGACCTTGTGATGCGGCCTGCCATCGCAGGTCTACCGCTCGCCGTCGCGAGTCCATCCACATCCAGGCACTGACGGTTTGAGGCGCACGCATCTGACGAATCGAACCCGCGCCGCCTCTCTCCGCACTACTATTTGTTGATTGTGGTCCGAACAGCTCTAAACAGTGGGGGAAAAGATGGATCGGCGCGCATCAGTTTTTGGATTGTCTTTGTTTTGTGCTGGATTGTTGACACCGCTGTCCTTTGCAATGGCCAAGAATGTTGCAGATATTTGCATAGGATATTCCAACACGGCCGTTCTCCAATATCAGGAAGCGGTGCAAAGAAAGTGCGGCTTCTCGGGCCCACGGTGGAGCAACAACACGCCCCATCACTACAACTGGTGCATTCGCGGCAATAATCACAAGAGAGCGAATGTAGAAAACCAACGCCGCGCGCAGGAACTGCAACAATGCAAGGCTAAGGCTAAAGGGCCGGGGTCCGTTGCCGACCAGTGTATCAAGTATGCCAATGTGGCTGTGCAACAGTACCAGGAAGCCAAAAACCGAAAATGCGGTTTTACCGGTCCTCGGTGGAGCAACAACACGCCCCATCACTATAACTGGTGCATTCGCGGCAATAATCACAAGAGAGCGAATTTTGAAAACCAACGCCGCGCGCAGGAAGTGCAACAATGCAAGGCTAAGGCTAAAGGGCCGGGGTCCGGGTCCATCGCCGACACATGTACCAACTATGCCAACGTGGCGGTGCAACAGTACCAGCAAGCCAAGAACCGAAATTGTGGTTTTACCGGTCCTCGGTGGAGCAACAGCACGCCCCACCATTTCAACTGGTGCATTCGCGGTAACAACCACAAAATTGCCGTTGCGCAGAACCAGCGGCGTGCGCAGGAGCTGGCAAGCTGCAAATAGACGCCGGATCTGATGATTTGCGCGCAACTTCGCGCCGGCGCATCCCGAATGGTGCGTCGGCGCCCGCCTATGGGGAAGTAGAACAGGGCCGCCCCGACGGCGGGCCGCCGCGCACCGAGGAACAAGGTGGCACGCGCGCTCAACACATCGACGACCTAGCAGCCGTCGCCGCATTCACTCTCTGGCATGAGCCGCGGGATATGTTCGGCGCACGGACGGCTGACGAGGCGTTCCACGCCTTCTGTCGCCTGCTTCACCTGCCGCCCAACCGCCTGCGGACAGCGATCCTGCCCGACGATTGAGCCCGCAAGGTCTCACGTGAGACCCTGGCAAGGTCTCATGTTCTCCCTGTGTTCCGCAGCGCTTCCCAGTAAGTGATTGATTTTATTGGTGAGCCCGCTGGGATTCGAACCCAGGACCCCGTGATTAAAAGTCACGTGCTCTACCGGCTGAGCTACGGGCTCACTTATGATGCTGCATCAACGCTTAAGCTGATCTGCCGCAACAAAGCTGGTGTACCGGGCGACGATCCAGGAGCGAACGGTCGGAACCGGCAGACCAGGACCTCCTGTTACGAGTCGCGTTAAGGCCGGTCAAGCTCGGAGCGCGAGGCCGTCGACGGCACTTGGCTGATCGTGCGGGACCAGTGCCTGGAATGGCACGGAATCGCGCCGCCTTGCCGGGCATGGCGCCGGATCGTGGCGTGGCTCGTTACGATTCCCATATAAAGTACTAAGATTGCCAAATCTGCGAGTGAGAACGAGTAGCCTTTTCGTGACCCGATGAGGACCGCATGCCGATCGTCAACCGGATCGCCGACCTGCACGCCGAAATCACCGAATGGCGGCACGATCTGCATGCCCATCCGGAGCTTCGCTATGACGTGCACCGCACCGCCGGTCTTGTCGCCGAGCGGCTCAAGGCGTTCGGTTGCGATGAGGTGGTCACCGGAATCGGGCAGACCGGCGTGGTCGGGGTCATTCACGGCCAGAAAGGCAAAGCGAACGCGCGCGGCATCGGCCTGCGCGCCGACATGGACGCGCTGCCCATCGCCGAGGCGAACGATCTGCCCTACAAATCGACCGTACCCGGCAAAATGCATGCGTGCGGCCATGACGGCCATACCGCGATGCTGCTTGGCGCCGCCAAACACCTCGCCGAGACCCGCAATTTCGCCGGCACCGCGGTCGTCATCTTCCAACCGGCCGAGGAAGGGGGAGCGGGCGCCCACGCGATGATCCAAGACGGCCTGATGGAGCGCTTCCCGATCGACGCGGTCTACGGGATGCACAACTATCCGGGGCTGCCGGTCGGCGCGTTCGCGCTACGCACCGGCGCCAATATGGCGTCGGCCGACACGATCGAGATCGATATCGAAGGGCTGGGCGGGCATGCCGCCCGTCCGCATATGTCCGTCGACACGATCCTGGTCGGTGCCCATATCGTCAACGCGATTCAATCGGTCGTCTCGCGCAATGTCGATCCGCTGCACGCGGCGGTTGTTTCGATCTGCATGTTCCAGGCCGGCAGTACCGACAATGTCATTCCGCAAACCGCGCATCTGCGCGGCACGGCGCGCAGCCTCATGCCGGATGTGCGCGACCTCCTGGAGGCACGCCTGCACCGGCTGGTCGAAGGCACGGCGCAGCTTCACGGCGCCAAAGCGCGGCTCGCCTACCGGCGCGGCTATCCGGTGCTTTCCAATCACGCGCGCGAAGCGGAGATCGCCGCTGCGGTCGCCGCCGAGGTGGTCGGGCACGACAAGGTCAATCCCGACATGACCCCGGTGATGGGAGCGGAGGACTTCGCGTATATGCTGCAGGCGCGGCCGGGCGCCTTCATTTTCGTCGGTAATGGTAACAGCGCGGGGCTGCACAATCCGGCCTATGATTTCAATGACGACGTTATCCCGATCGGCGTTTCCTACTGGGTGCGTCTGGTCGAGACGACGCTCGACGCATGATCCCGAAAAGTTGCAGACTTTTCGGACAAGATCATGCGACAAAACAAAGAGAA
>JANQIP010000124.1 GCA_028282095.1 Xanthobacteraceae bacterium
GTCCGAAAAGTCTGCCAACTTTTCGGGATCATGCTCGCTTTGGTTTGTCGCATGATCTTGTCCGAAAAGTCTGCCAACTTTTCGGGATCATGCTTAGGCCATGATCCGCCGCTCGCGGCGGGCGGCATTGCGCTCGAAGAACAGCGCCTGACTGACGACGGCGGAGACCGTCGCCGGTTGGAAGGGCTTCGCGATCAGGAAGGCCGGCTCCGGCCGCTGCCCGGTAAGGAAACGCTCGGGATAGGCCGTGATGAAAACGACCGGCACCTCGAACGTGTCCAAGAGCTCATTGACCGCATCAAGGCCGGAGCTGCCGTCCGCAAGCTGGATATCGGCAAGGATGAGGCCAGGCGGGTGTTTTTTGGCAATAGCGAGGGTCTCGGCATGGGTCCGGGCGATCCCGACGACGCGGTGGCCGAGGCTCTCCACCAGCCCTTCGAGATCGAGGGCGATGAAAGTCTCGTCTTCGATGATCAGCACGTCGGTCGCGATGTCCGTGGCGAGTTCGCGTCCGGCCTCCTCGACCAGAGTCCTCAGCTTTTCCCGGTTCACGCCGAGGATGTCAGCCGCGTCCTGCTCCGAAAAGCCCTCAAGCGAGACCAGAAGAAATGCCTGCCGTGCCCGCGGGGTCAGATGGCCGAGCCGGCGTTCGGCCGGCGTGTCGGGCGCGAGCGCCTCGGCCGAATCGTTCACCGGCAGCGAGTTCCAGATTGCCGTGAACAGGCGGTATAAAGCCACCTTGGGGTTGTTGTCGTTCTTGACGATGTCGGGCTCTTTGATCATCGCCTCGAGCGTCGCCGCGACATAGGCATCACCCGAAGCCTGGGCTCCCGTGAGCGCGCGCGCATAACGACGCAGATAGGGTAAATGATGTGCAACCAATTGCGCCGACGACAAGGCTCGGTCTCCCCCGTTTTCGCGCCTGAAGGTCGAGATGTTAGAACGCCTCATCCACAATAAAGTTCCATCGGTTGGAACTGTGGCAGGTTTCGGGCGTTACGCTACGGATTTGGTGGGGTCCGGCTCCCGTCCGGAGGGGGGAGCCGGTGTTGAGGACCTAATGAGCGAACGAAAACATCCGGCGCGGCCGGAAGGGGCAATACACGTGCGATCCAGTTCCGTCAGGACCAGCCCTGCGCTGAATCGCGACATCCAGACCAAGATCGGCCAACAGCTTCGGGCGGTTTACGACGACATTGTCGACCAGGGCGTGCCGGATCGTTTTGTTGAACTGCTGCGAAGTCTCGATCGGGACCCAGCTAAAGTCACCAAAGAAGGGGCGGGCGGAGAAGGGGCGAAAGGCGACGAGGACCCGACTGAATGAGCGGTGACCCATCTGTGCGCGACGCAATGCTTGCGGCCGTGCCTAGTCTACGCGCTTTCGCGATATCACTTTCAGCCAATGTCGACCGCGCCGACGATCTGGTGCAGGAAACGCTGCTGCGCGCCTGGGCGAACATCGATTCATTCGAGCCCGGCACCAATATGTCGGCATGGCTGTTCACGATCCTGCGCAACCTGTTCCGATCCGAGTACCGCAAGCGCCGGCGTGAAGTCCCGGACAGCGACGGCAGCTATGCCGACAGCATGAAGACCCAGCCGGAGCAGAGCAGCCGCGTCGAGTTCGAGGAGTTCCGCGAGGCCCTGGCCAAGCTGCCAAGCGATCAGCGCGAAGCGCTGATCCTGGTCGGCGCCTCCGGCTTCTCCTATGAAGAAGCCGCGATGATCTGCGAATGCGCGGTCGGCACCATCAAGAGCCGGGTCAACCGGGCGCGCACACGCCTTGCCGAGTTGCTGGCGATCGAGAGCATCGAAGACCTCGGCCCCGACCGCGAGCTGCGCGCCGTGTTTTCCGGCGGCGGAAGCTGAGACGACGGCCGACCTCTGGTAGGCCGGAAGTCGCGGGTGGTGAAGCCTGCCTCCACCTTCCCCAGGGGCGACAGCGCCGCCGCTCGTGTTCCGAGTTGATCCCGCGTTTCCCTGTGGCTTCTGTGACAATTCAGAGACTCATCTGGTCTCACCGCCGCCCGGCGCCTCGGGATCCCAAAGCAAGCCATATTTCCGACGCCATTTGAGGCTGTTAGACCTTTTTTGCACCCTGCCGCCGAATCTGCTCGGGCAGGAACCGGTTCGCCGTGAAAGGTAAGGAGCTGGGCGTGCGCCGGTCTTTTTTGACGTTATTGGTGCGTCCGGGATTCTACCCAGCGCGGAGGCGTGCTTGTCTTGGAGCTTGGAGCCCTAGAGCGCGATGGCTTGAGGTTGAATCAGTCACGCTCTCTTTCTCTTTGTTTTGTCGCATGATCTCGTCCGAAAAGTCTGCCAGCTTTTCGGGGTCATGCTCTAGAGCGCAATCCATTCAGATTGAATCGATCGCGCTTTCTTTCTCTTTGTTTGGTCGCATGATCTTGCCCGAAAAGTCTGCCAACTTTTCGGGATCATGCTCTAGCGGAACAACCACGGGGAATTTCGTTTCCCTCAAGCCGTGGCGGACCTTGGTGCCGGCAGCGATGCTGGCGGCGCTGCTTGCGGCGTGCGCCGGCGGCATCGACGGCGAAGAGCCTTCGACAAAGCCGAGCTTCCATCGAAGCCTTGCCGGTCCCAATGTCGAGGTGAATGCCACTGCCGCCGCCTCGATGATCTCGGGCTATCGCCGCAACAACGGCCTTCCGGCAGTCAAGATCGATCCGGGGCTGATGCGGCTTGCGCGCGAGCAGTCGCGGGCGATGGCGGAGCGCGACAAGCTTGGCCATCGGGTCAAGGGCGATTTCAAGACTCGGCTCGCAAGGGGCGGCTTCCACGGCCGGCTCGCGGTCGAAAACGTTTCCGCCGGCTATCATACGCTGGCGGAAGCCTTCAACGGATGGCGCGACTCGCCGCCCCATCGGGCCAATATGCTGCAGCGGGGGGTGGACCGCATGGGCATTGCCGCGGTCTATGCGCCGAATTCCGACTATAAAGTCTATTGGACGCTGATTCTGGCTGCGGCCGACGGCCGCCGCAGTTGACGAGCGCCTCTTGAACGATCGCCCGATTGCGATTGCGTCAAGTTGAATGATCTTGTCCGAAGAATCTGCGATTCTTCGCGATCATGCTCGCTTTCGTTCGTCGCATGATCTTGTCCGAAAAGTCTGCCAGTTTTTCCGGTTCATGCTCTCAAGCGGGAGAAGACGAACACATTGAGCGAGAGGCGCCACTTCACCGCGGCGAACAACAGCACCGATTCTGCAATCAACGCCGCCGCGGTTGAGGAAGCCGCTCCTACCAGGCCAAGCCATGGGATCAGCGCAAAGCAAAGCGCGAGGTTGATCGCCAGCGCCGCGGCATAGACGGACGCGCACACCCGCTGTTCGCCCGTCATATTGAGAAGGCGTTCGGACGGACCGATCGCCGCCCGCGCAAGGACCCCGACCAGGATGATGCAGATCAGCGGATATCCTGCTTCGAAACCGGGGCCGAACAGCGAGAGGATCAGCTTGCCGGCCGCCAGCAGGAACAGGGCGAACGCGACCGAGGGCCAGAAGGTCCAGCGAACCGTGTCGGCGATGAAGGCTTCGAGCTTTTCGCGCTCGCCGGTCACATGATACTCGCTGAACCGGTGCGCGGAGGCCGCCCCGACCGCGAAATAGATGAAATGGACCAGGGCCAGCGTCTTCGTCGCCGCGTAATAGATTGCAACCTCCTGCGGCTCGACGAAGGCCTGGAGAACCAGAATGTCGACATAGAACAGAAGGTTGAAGAAGCCGTCGACCAGGAAGATCGGAAGCGCGGTCTTCAGCCAGAACCCGAGCTCGTAACGACGCGGCCCCCGCTTGACCTCTCGCTTGACCCGCGCTCGCAGCGCGATCGATTGAACGATCGCGGCCGTCCACATGGCGGCACAGGCGATCGCCAGCACGACGACCGCAGTCGCGGGTTCGTCAGCGAAATAGACGGCGGCCACCCCACCGAGAATCAGCAGCGGCTGGATCACATAGGTCGGCACGAGGGCGAGATCGATCCAGTTGAACGACCGCGCGATTCCATCCTGGGCGGCGCCCAGCGTGTAGATCGGCAGCGCGAGGCTCGCGATGAGGAACGGGATCACATGGTGCGGGAGCACGTGATCGCCGAGCACAAGAACAACGGCGGCAATGAGCGCCGCGACCACGGTACCGGCGGCAAAGCAGAACAGGCGCCCGCCGAACAGAAAACCGCGCAGTCCGTCGTCATCTCCGCGCGCGCGGTATTCGGGAATGAACCGCGTGGCCGAATAGGCAATGCCGAGCGGAGCGAGCGGGCCGAGCACGCCGATCCACGCCCAGACCGAGACATAGATGCCGAACTCGAAGCGCCCCATCCAGCGCGCGAGGAGAATCTGGGTGACGAAGACGACCGCAGCATTGATGACGCGAATCACAAACGCCGCGCCGGCGCTGCGTTGCGCGATGGAGCGGTCGCTGTCGTCTTTGCGCCACGCCGTTAAGCGTTCGGCGAGCCGCGCCCACGAGGCGCGGGCCGCGCCCTCGATTTCGCTTAGGGCCATCCTGGCCTCCGCTTCCGGCCGATCGGGATGCGGCAGCGTAACGACAGGTCGTTAACTTTTGGTTGGTCGATAGCCTTGAGCGACACCGGTTAATTCGCGGTAAGACGATGCCTTTCCCTCGCTCTACAAGGACTTCGATTCAAATGATCCGTTAAAGCAAAAGGCGCGATCCTTACGATGGGATCGCGCCCGTGATCGTTTGCAATCTTAAGTTCAGGCCGCCTTCGGCATATCCCCGCGCGCCGCGAGCTTGTCGTAGCGATAGGCGCCCCAAAGGGCGGCGCCGATCGCGCCGGCATAGATCGAATCGGCATGGCTGTGGACCGAGCACGACAAGGCCTTGTTGCCGGCAATGTCCTCGGCGAGCGCGGCGACGAGGCCGTCGTCAAGCGCAAGCCCGCCGGTGACCATCACCACGCCGTCCATCGCGCCGATCGATTTGAGCAGCTTGGACAGCCGTCCCGCCATCGACAGATGAATGCCCTTGAGGATGTTCGACCCGGAAATGCCGCGCGAGACCATGTTGATCACGTCGGTCTCGGCGAGGACGGCGCAGATCGAGGACACCGTTTCCGGATTGTCGGCCTGGCGCGACAGCGAGCCGATCTCGTCCTGGCCGATGCCGAGATACCGGGCGATGTTCTCCAGGAACTGACCCGAGCCGGAGGCGCACTGGCTCGTCATCTTGTAGCTCAGCACCTTGCCGCGTTCGTCGACCGAGATCGCACGGCCGTGCAGCGCGCCGATATCGAGTACCGCCCGCGCGTCCGGCTCAAGGTAGATCGCGCCCCGCGCATGCGTCGTCATCGAATAGAAATGCCCGGTATGGAACGGCACGCCCTCACCTTCGCCGGTGGTCGCAACATACTGGACGTCGCTCTCCTCGAGATTGGCATCCCCAAGCACCTGGTCGAAGGCAAGCCGCGCGAGCTCCATCGGATCGCGCTGGCGGATGCGCATCACGGTGCGCGAGAGCCACTCGGTCTGATCGCCTTCCACCCTGAACAAAGCTGCCTTGACGGCGCCGGTGCCGACATCGATTCCCGCCGTGATCGTCATGCTGCTCTCTCCATCCTGGCGCCGCCCTCAAAGGCCCGGCGGGCGAATTCCGACGCGCCGAGTGCGCCGGTGTAGATCGATTCCGGGTTGATGTTGATCGTCACCTCTCCGTAATTCTCCTTGACCAGCTTGCGCAACTCGCGCACCGCCGCCTCGTTCTTGGCAACGCCGCCGGTGAAGGTGAATTCGTTGGTGACCCCGCCCGAACGCGAGATGATCGAGATGGCGCGCAGGATGATGGCGCGGTGAAGCCCGGCGAGAATGTCCTCGCGCCTTTCCCCGAGCGACAGCCGGTCACGCAATTCGGCGCCGGCGAATACGGTGCAGGTCGAGTTGATGCGCGCCGGGCGGTCCGACTTCATGGCCATCGGGCCCAACTCATGAAGCCCCATATTCATCTCGTCGGCGATATAGCCGAGATAGCGCCCGCAGCCGGCGGCGCAGCGGTCATTCATCTGGAAGTTTGCGACGATGCCGTTGGGATCGACCTGGATGCCTTTGGTGTCCTGGCCGCCGATGTCCAGCACGGTGCGCGTTCCCGGATACATCATATGCGCACCGAGCCCGTGGCACAGGATCTCCGAGCGGATATGGTCCTTGGAGAAGGGCAGCGTCACGCGGCCATAGCCGGTACCGACCACATAGCTCTCTTCGAGGTCGATCGCGAGCGTGCTCTCGATATTGTCCTGCACCGCGCTGACTTCCGCCTTGATGGTCGGGTCGGCGGCGAGAATACGATCGAGCGCGCGGCGGAACTTCTCGCTCAAGGCGCCGGCCGGCGGCCGGTTCTCCACCTCGATGATCGACTTGTCGTAGACATTGAGCAGAAGGTCGTAGGGCAGCTTGCTCTCGCGCGCGACATCCTCCGAGTGGTTATGGTAGCGCGAGCCGGCAATGTCGCGGAAGAAGTCGGACTTGCGCTTGGCGCCGGGCGCGTAGAGCTCGGGGGCCTCCTCGCGCAGGCGTTTGAACACCTCGACAAGCGCTTCCCTGATGCCGTCTTCGACGCCGGTGAAGCGCTCGCCCTTCACCTGGCCCCGACAGGTCGCTTCGAGATCTTCGAGCTGCTCGAGGAACTGCTCCATCCGGAATGCCCGCTCGAGCGCGCCGAGGAACTCGTCGAGATGACCGTGCAACCCGCCCGCGGCACCAAGCGCGCGGCGGAACAGCGTGAAGCGGCCGTCGATTCTCGCCTCCTCGCTGGCGACGCGCGCCGCGGTCGCATAGTTCGAACGCGAATTGGTGATGCCCCGCCCGATCACCTGGCTGCTCTCGTCGAGAACAACCGCCTTGGTGGTGGTGGAGCCGAGGTCGATTCCGACGAAGGTTTTCATGGGTTCGCGCTCTCAGGGTCTAAAGGTTGAAGCACCAAGCACCACCAAATGCGACTGAAGTGCCGTAGCTTATGTCTTACGCCGCGGCACGCCCGCCCGCGCGCTTCTGCTCGACCATCTGGAGATAGCTTTCCAGCCGGTTCTTGATGTTGGCGGCGGAGAAATAGCGCGGGTCGACGAGATCGGACTCGACGAACGCCGCCGGCTTGCCGGTGCGCTTCTCCACTTCGCGCATGATCAGGAGCTGACCTGCCGAGAAACTGTTGCAGCTCTTGATCGAGTTGATGAGAAGGCCGTCGGCCTGATACTCGTTGACGTAATTCGTCAGCATCTCGATGCGCATCGGCAGGCTGCGATTGGTGTAGACGCCGAGGCAGTATTCGGCGAGCGTCTCGAGCGGCTTGTCGGGATCGTGGCGGAAACCGAAGTCATAAACGCCGCCGACCTTGGTGTAGCTTGACGCCACCACCACGGCGCCCTCTTCGTAGAACATCTTCCAGAACTGGCGGAAATTGGTGTAATTGGGCGGCCCTTCGACCACGAGCCGGTATTTCTCCTCGCCCATGTCGCCATCGGGCGTGACCGGCCCCTGGCCGGCGGCGAGCCGCGCCTCGACCTCTTCGCGCAGGAAGCGGTAGTAATCGACGGCGTCCTCGGTGCCGCGGAAGGCGCCGAAGATCGGCCCGATATAGTAGATGCCGCCGAAATAGGCGTCGATCGGCGACGGCTTGGCTTTCGCTGCCTGCAGCACGCGGACGAGATCGTCCTCGGCCTTGGCCGATTGCTTGAGGCTCTCGCGCAGGCGGTCGATGTCGAATTTGACGCCGGAGATGCGCTCGAGCTTGGGGATCACCTCTTCCTTGAGCTGCTTGACCATGTACTCGATCATGTTCGGCGTGACCTTGCCGTCGGCCATATAGGGCGTGTGCAGCATGATGGTCTCGCACTTGTACTGTTCGCGCAGCAGCTCGAACCACTTCATGAAGGTGAAGCAGCCGGTGTAGGACAGAAGCAGCACGTCAGGATCGGGAAACTTCTTGCCGTTCGGCGCGATATTGCCCTTCGCCGCCATGCCGATGTCGGACTTGACGTAGGTGCACACATCCTCGGAATGGCCGATCTTTTCGGCTTCGAGCACGAAATTGCCGGACGCCCGCCGCAGCCCGGCCTGAATGGCGTTGACCTCCGGCAGATTGTTGAGGAGGTCGAAGCACATGATCAGTTCGTTGAGATTGCCGGGCACGAAGGTGCAGCAGGTCTTAGAGCCGGTCTCAGGGGCGCTGGTGATGCGGTCGTAATGCGCCGCCATCATCGCCTTCTGTTTGCGCATGGAGAGGTCTTTTTCGACGTCTTTTGCGGCGGCCTTCGGCGTCACGATCTTGGTCGCTGTCATTGTCCGCTCCATAGCTTGATCGAGTCGGCGAAGGTGCCGGCTTGTTCACGAATCGGCTGCATCTGTCCGGAGTTTTCCGCGTATTTGAACGCGATATAGGGAATGCCGGCCTCGGCGAGCACATGCTGCAGCATCGGACGATCGAGCAAAGCCGGGTCGCAGAAGCTCGGACACGCGAAGATCACGCCCTCGGCATTCGTGCGCTTGACCGCCCGCACGAGATGCTGGCCCTTCTCCTTGAGGTCGGGCTCGTATTTCGCCGCGGTCGATTCGGAATGGTGCAGGAAGGCGCGCGCCAGATTCTGCAGCGGGTCGCCGTCGGTCGGCACGTCGGCGGTGAGCCAGCGCGTCACCAGCAGCAGGTCGTCGTCGACGACGTAACAGCCGGCGAGTTCAAGCGATTTGATCAGGTTGAGCGGCGGTTGCTCGCAGAACACGCCGGTCAGCACGATGCGGCAGTTGTCACGGCGCGGCCGCTCCTCGGCACCGGCGGCGGCGAGATAGTCGCGCAACATCTCGCTGTGCTGCTCGACCGAAATCACGAGGCCGGCGCGCATCAAAAGGAACACTTCCGCCGCCGGCGCCTGCCACGGCCGCTCGGCGCGGAACGTGTAGAGCTCGCGCACCAGCCGGCGGTTCTCGTTGTATGCGGCGATTGAGTTGCACAGCTCTTCGTCGGTGATCGGTTTGCCGCGAATGGTGCCGAGGTCATGCCGCAGCTCGGCCAGTTCCTGGGTGTAGTAGTTGCCGCCGATCTCGTCCCGGTAATTCTGCGGCACGTCGAAATAGCGCGCATAGACATGCGGGAACATGATCTTCCACATGCCGGAGAGATTGCGGATCACGTCGCAGATCGAGGGGAACAGCATGCCGTCGACGAAATCGAGCCGGCCGGAAACCCCGAGTTCGACGGTGGAGCGCGGGATGCGGCAGATATAGCTCTGGTAATAGGCATCGCCATGGATCACTTCGAGCTGATCGCCGCCGCCGACAACGCCGAGCGGGAGCATGTCGCCGGCATGGATGATCTCGCGCGGCACATAGACCGGCAGGTAGCCGACCACTTTGCGCTCGGGTTTCGCCGCCTTCCACTCCCGCGCCGCGTTGAAGCTGAGGTCCTCGAACAACTGCGTCGCGTGCGCGATGATTTCGGAAGTGGTCGGCATATCAACAGTGCTCCCATTTCACCGGTCGCTTGGCGAGGAAAGCCTGCAGGCCTTCGACGGCGTCGCGGGTCTTCATGAGCTCTTCGAGATAAAGCCGCTCGACCGCCGCGAGCTTGTCGCGCACGCGCATGACATAGTCCTGCCGGGCGGCCTTCACTGCAAAGCGCAGCGAGCTTGTGCTCTTCGATAGAAGATGTTCGGCGATGTAGGCGAGCGCTGCTTTCTCTGGATCATCGTCGGCCGCAAGCGCGATCCCGAGGCCGGCTGCATCCGCTCCGCTCAGGGAGCGGCCGGAGACCAGCAGGTCGAGGGCGCGCGCCGGACCGATCAATTCGGGCAACAGGCAGGACGCCGCGGGCGCGAACACGCCGATCTTCATCTCCGGCTGGCCCAGCGTCGCGTCCGGCGCAACGAACATCAGGTGCGCCGCAAGCGCGACTTCGAGCCCGCCGCCGAGGCACTGGCCACGCACCGCGGCAAGGATCGGCGTCGGCGATTCAACCATGCGCATGACCAGCCGATGCAATCCGGCCAGCATGTCCGCGCATTGATCCGGCAGGTGCTCCTCGACGCTCGCGCCGAAGGAAAAATGCGGGCCTTCTGCGTCGAGCAGGATCGCGGCGACATGCGGGTTGTCGACTTGCTCCGCGAAGGCGAGATCGAGCGCTGCGATCATCTGCGCATCGATCAGATTCGCCTTCGGCCGGTCGAGCCGCAACCGCAGCAGGCGGCCGTCCGATTCGCGCCAGGCTTTCAACGGCGTGGTCATGCCGATCTCATATGCTTCCTGTGTAACGGTTCGAGGCGCGCACTCTCGGCGCGCGCCTCGTCATCAAAGTTGCGGCTCGATCCTCATCCCGAGGAGACTGCGCGGCGGTCGCCACCAAGGATGAGGATCGGGACAGCATCGGTGCGTCACTTCTTGCCGGCGCCGGGCTGGATGCTTTCGGTCAGTTCGTCCGTCCACGGCGTGTTGTCGGCAAGCGCGCGGCGCAGCGCGACGAAATCGATCTCGCGTCCGGTGTCCTTGGTGCCTTCATTGAAGGCGCGGAAGCCGGCGCGCGCTTCGGTCATCATGTTGAGGCCAAGCCAGGCGCGCGAGTTCTCTTTATTCAGGTTCCAGGCGTTGATCTTCGGCTTGCGCAACTCCTCGACCGACTTAATCGTGCAGTCGGGGAAGGTGTAGAGCAGCTTGCTGCACAACGACTCGACCTTGTCATCGAGCAGCGAAAGATCGATCGTACCCTGCTTCATAAGGGCCTGGCCGGCCTTAAGGGCCTCGCCAGTCTTGGACTTGCCGAAGATGATCCGGCCATATTCGTCGACCATGTGGTCGGTCACAACCGTCGGATTGGCGACGAATTTGCCGTCCACTTTCAGCGCCGGAACGACGTCGGTGATCATGCCCATGAACAGCGCTTCGTGGGCCGAGAACGGCTCGCACAGCACACAGGCGGCCATGGCGCGTTCGGCGCCGATGATGACCGGGAGGAAATCGGTGGCGCCGCCGATCGGCGCGGAGCCGTGCTTGGGTCCCGCCTGGCCGAACCGCGCCAGATCCTGGGCGACGGTGAAATCGCAGGCCATGCCGATTTCCTGACCGCCGGCGATCCGCATGCCATTGACGCGGCAGATCACCGGCTTGTCGCAGGCGAGGATGGTCGAGACCATGTCGTTGAACAGCCGCATATAGCCGCGGTATTCCTGCGGATTGCCGGCATAATACTCGGCGTATTCCTTGGTGTTGCCGCCGGTGCAGAACGCCTTGTCGCCGGTGCCGGTGAACACGACCGCAACAACGTCGCGCGCGACACTCGCGGCGCGGAACGCCAGGATCACGCTCTTGACCATCGCGGTCGTGTAGGAATTGAACTGACTGGGATTATTGAGGGTAATCCACGCATTGTAGAGCCCGGCAACGGGCTTGCCGTCGATACCTTTCACCGGACGCTTTTCGTAAATGACGCCCTCGGTGAGACTGTTGCGCACTTGCTCGGCGACGAGACCGTGGTCCTTCGGCTCGGCGTGTCGAGCGGCAGCGGCTTGAACGGACATTAGCAACTCCCTATAGCCGCGCTCAGGCGGCCGGAACGAGGACGGCCCGTCTTTGCAGCTCGCCGTGATGGACCGCCGTGAAGACCTTGTTAATATCGGCGAGCGGATGTTGTTCGACGAACGGGCCGACCTTGACGCGGCCCTCAAGCACGAGGTCGAGCGCGCCCGGATACAGTTCCGGAGGGCAGCCCCAATTGCCGAGCGCGCGCGCGTGGAATGCCATCAGATTGGATAGGCGCAGTTCCACTTTATCCATGGTGAAGCCGACGACGCCGAGAGTCGCGCCGCGATTGAGCAGCCCGAATGCCGTCTCCTGGCCGGCTCTGGTTCCCGAGCATTCGAAGATGATCCACTCGGTCGGGCGCAGCCCGTTTTCCTTGGCGAATGTCTGGATCGCGCCTCGCAGGTCGCGCGGGGATAGCTCGCGCGCATTGAGCGTGAGCGCCGCCGTCTCAGTTCCGATCGCGTCGAGTTTTGGTTGGCTCACATCGATTGCAACGACGGTGCCGCCAAAGGCCTTCGCCATCTGTGCGCAATAGCCGCCGACCCCGCCGACGCCGATGACCACGACGAGATCGCCGTCCGCAACGCCGGCCTGAAGCACCGCTTGGTAGGGCGTCGTCACCGCATCGGCAACGACCGAGACATCAGGAAGCGTCAGCCCCGCGGCCTTGAGCCTGTCTTCATCGACCGGGCACAGCCCAACGGCGGGCACGACGATATGGCTTGCAAAACCGCCTTGGATGTCATTGCCCGGCATTTTCTGGTTGGGGCAGATCGTCCCCTTGCCGCGCTTGCAGGCATCGCAGGTCCCGCAAGGGATCACGGCCGGAACGATGACGGGCTTGCCGATCCAGTTCTCGGCCCCCGCGCCCACCGCAGTGACGTAGCCGCTGATCTCATGGCCGAGGCAAAGCGGTAGCGGATGGTTGGTGCGGACGCCGTCGTAATAATAACCGAGATCGGTGTGGCAGACGCCGCAGCCGGCAATGCTGACCACCACTTCGCCCGCTGCGGGCTCCGCCTCGAACTCCACCGGCGTGAGCGGCGCACCTGCAGCCGTCATGACGAAGCGAACCGGCTTGGCCGCCATGCATTCCCCCTTGTTCGTTTCCTACGCGCCCGTTCCGGGTCTCGACGTCACGATCGCAATCCGGCTTGGCGTTTACAATCAGACAAATTCTATTGCCGTAAATCAGTACTGGAATGCTTATTTTGAGTCAAGAAAAAACGGTTGTAAATGCGATACCTTCCGGCAGCGCCGGCGGGTAGCAAGCAATGTAATTTTTCCGCGAGGCGATCCTCGCCGAGTCCTCGGCGGGCTGTACAAGCTCGCAGCAATCAACCGGTGCGCGTGTGCGGTTTTATCGCAAGATCTTGTTTGAGACGTCTCAACTTACCGACGATAAGGCGAAGAAACACAATAGAAGCTGCACAAATCAAGTCGCGAGAAACCGGATGTCGCAAGGCGCGATGATCCCGAGCGCAACCGCGTCCGTCCGGTTCGGCAACACTGCCCGAGCATGATCCCGAATAGTCGGCTTGTCGGACAAGATCGTGCGACAAACCAAAGAGAAATGGAGTGCGGTTGATTCAAGCTGAACGGACCGCGCTCCAGAACGCGTGGCGGTTCCGCCGCTAGAGCATGATCCCGAAAAGTTGCAGACTTTTCGGACAAGCCCATGCGAAAAAAAAAGCGAAAATGGCGCGCGATGGATTCAATCTGAATGAACCGCGCTCCAGAACGCGTGGCGGTTCGTGATGCGGCACCAACACAATGAGACGAGCCCAAGCGTTGGTGCCGCATCACTAACCGCGCTCTAACCCTCGATCCTGGCTTGCGCCAGGCCTTGCACCCGGCATTGCGCGGCCGATACGGCTGCGTTCGCCATCGATTTCAGGCCCGGCTCGGGAATCAGCGCCCGCACGACGATCAGTCCTTTGGTCGTTGGCGACTCGACAATCAGCCGATCGGCTGCGGTCTCCTCTTCGTCGGTAGGCAGCTCATTGCGCTGCGATGGGGTCACGAGGTCGAGTTCCACCTGGCGCCGTCCCGCCGCCCGGTCGTTGATCGCATAATAGACGATGCCGTTGCGGGCGTAGAATGTGACCGACGTATAGGCCTGACTCAACGGTGCGACCAGCTTGAGCCAGCCGTCGGACAGGTCGTAGCGGCAGACGGCGGTCGCGAAGGCTGGGTCCATGAACGGAACCACGGCCTTCTCCGGTTCCGGCGCCGGCACCAACGTGAAGGCGTTGACCGGCACGATCGGCTCCAAGCGGGCATAGGCGTCGCGCGTTGCCGTTTGCGGCAGCATGAGGATGGTCAGCAGATGAACGAGTCCGCCCAGGAACACGCCGGCGAGGAGCCAGAGCAGCCAACGGATCATGGGCAGGGCTCCCGCATCTGAATTGCGGGCATCGGATTCTCGCGCTCGGCCCGCGTCGAGACGCCGATCGGCGTATCATAGAAACGCATGGCCAACACGTAACGCTGGACCCCGCTGGTCGGTATCCAGTTGCCCGGCCGGGCGCGCGGCGCGATGACGACATCGAAGTGGCCATTCGCTTTGCGCAGCAATTCCTGGCTGGTGAAGCCGTGGCGGTGCAGCGAGTTCGCGATCAACTCCCCGTCCGGGTCGTAGAGCGTCAAGGTGAAGTATCGGGCTTGCGGGGTGGTGCCGCTCAGGCGCACCTCGCAGCGTCCGTCGAGCGCACGTCCGGCGTCGTCGGCCTTGGCGATGAAGGTGACACCGTCGCCGAGCCCGATCAGCAATTCGCCGCTGCGGGCAGCCGAGGCGCGAGCATAGGGATCGATCTCCACGCCGCCGGAGGTCGGATGGGCGGTCCATGCTCCAACCGACATGGCGCCGAAGGCGACATTGCGGGTGAGCGCAAACCAGGTCGAGCCCAGACCGATCGCCGCCGCGACGACAAAGGAAAGCGATATGCCAATCAACAGCCCCACGGTCGATCCCGATCAGAGAAACATCGGCCCTCTGTCCGCCGGCGCGATGCCGCCTTGCATCAGTTCCCGGCGGCCATGCCGCGATCTGGCTGCCCGACGGCCGCGGTGACCTCGCCCGGCGTCAGGTCGACCGCCTGCGAGCGCTGGCCTTGGACCCGCGAAGCGGCAGGCCCCGGCGCCTGCGCCGCCTGGTCGAGCAACCGTTCGATGCGCGAGAGAACCTCGACGCCGCGGCTGGACAGCATCGCCGGGCGCGGAGCGTCCATTTGGCCCCCAGCGATACGCGGGCCAATCTTGGCGGGGTTCGGGGCAACGCCGGGAATGTTCTTCAACTCGACACCTTGATGGGCGTGCGCCATCACTGCGCGCCAAGTCATCGCCGGCACCGAGCCGCCGGTCATGCGGGCAAGCGGGCGGTAATCGTCGTTGCCGAACCAGACGCCGCACACGAAATTGCCCGTATAGCCGACGAACCAGGCATCACGATAGGCGTTGGTCGTCCCGGTCTTGCCCGCCGCCTTGACGCCGTCGAGGATCGCGCGGCGGGCGGTGCCTTGCTCGACCACCCGGTTCATCATCATGGACATGTCGGCGGCAACCTTCGGCGGCATGACCTGGACCGGTTTCCTGCCGTCGCGGTCGAAGCGCCAGATCGTCTTGCCGGTGCCCGTGCGGACCTCGAGCACGCCATGCGCGGGTACCGCTTTGCCGGCATTGGGGAATGCCGCATAGGCAACCGTATGGTCGAGCACGGTCACTTCGGCGGCGCCGATCGGCAGGGACGGCGTGTCGAGCAGCGGCGTGCGCAGCCCCATGGCGCGCGCAAGCTTCACGATCTTGGCGCGCCCGCGCCGCGGACTACCCTTGCCGATCCGGATCGAGAGCTTGACGGCGATGGTGTTGATCGAGCGGGTCAGCGCCTGGCTCACGCTCATCCTGCCGGAATAGCCGCCGGAGTAGTTCTTCGGGCACCATCGTCCGATGCAGACCGGACTGTCGACGACCCTGGAATTGACCTTGTACCCGTTCATGAGGGCGGCTGCGTAGACATAGGGCTTGAACGATGAGCCCGGCTGGCGCAGCGCGTCGGCCGCACGGTTGAACTGGCTCTTACCGTAGTCGGCGCCGCCGACCATGGCGCGGACCGCCCCGTCGAGGTCGACGACGACGACCGCCGCCTGGCGCGCCCGATAAGCACGGCCATATTGCCGGAGCGACTGCTGGACGGCGTTTTCCGCGGCTTTCTGGAGCGGCGTGTCCAGAGTCGTTCGCACGACGAAAGCACGTTCAGTGATCGACTTCGGGAACGTGTCGACCAGCTTGCGCATCTCCTCGAACGCCCAGTCGAGGTAGTAATTCGGCGCCGTCTCGTCGCGACGGTCTAGGGACTTGGCGGGATTGCGTCGCGCGCCGAACACCTGGCCATCGGTCAAGAACCCAGCCTCCACCAGATTGTCGAGCACGACATTGGCGCGCGAGCGGGCCGCCGGCAGGTTAATATGCGGCGCAAACCGGCCCGGCGCCTTGAACAGACCGGCCAGCATCGCCGCTTCCGGAAGATCGACGTCCCGCGCCGACTTCCCGAAATAGTATTGGGCCGCCGCATCGACCCCATAGGTGCCCCCGCCCATATAGGCGCGGTCGAGATAGAGCTTGAGGATTTCGTTTTTGGTCAGGTGCGTCTCCAGCCACACGGCGAGGAACGCTTCCTTGATCTTGCGCTCGATCGTGCGCTCGTTCGACAAGAACAGGTTCTTGGCGAGCTGCTGGGTGATCGAGGAGCCACCTTCCACCACGCCACCCGCGCGCGCGTTCTGCAGGAGGGCACGGAACGTACCGTTAACGTCGATGCCGAAATGCTCGTAGAAGCGCCGGTCCTCGGTCGCGAGCACGGCCTTGATGAGGTGGTCGGGGAACTCCTCGAGCGGCACTGAATCATTGTGCCTGATGCCGCGGCTGCCCACCTCGTTGCCATAACGGTCGAGGAACACGACGGCGAGCTCGGATTTCTTGAGCCAGTCTTCCTCGGAGGAGATCTCGTCAAAAGCGGGAAGCGCGAGCGCAAGCGCAAGGATAAGACCGCCGACGCCCAGCGTCAGCCCCTCCGAGACGGGTTCCACCAGCAGCCAGCGCCGCCAACCGGCGACATGGAAGCGATCCATGAACACGACGAACCGTTCGAACAGCTCGCGCGTCCAGAACCCACCCAGAAATACCGTGAAATCGAGACGTGAATCGAGATCGAGCAGAATGCGTTTGAGCCGCGCTATGCGCGACTCGCGCCAGCCTTCTTTATGGAGGTCCTCCCGCACCCGCGCGTCCCGTCTGATCCTAAAGTGAATTCCGTTTCGATGGACCCGGAATTCGTCCTATCGGTCCTTGTTGGTTCGTCGGTGGCCGTATCTTTCTTGGCAAGCCGGTTCTGACCCAGAGCTCAGCATCCGCGGCAGGCCAACCGAAGGGAACTCTTGGGGACAGGGGCCCCATTTGCCTATAGCCCAATTCTTGCACTGATACGTTACACCTGCACGTGCACCCTTTGTTCGAACCGATTTCCGCCTGGTTCGCCGATCCGGTCGCTCGGCCGTACGATGCGCCCGCACGAACTCTCTGTCCACCTCGGTCAATCCCGAAGGCGATCGGCCAGCGCCGCGACACCTGATCTCTTGTCTTATCCCCCATAAATTAATGTACCGGAAGTGTCCCCCGGAGCCAATGACGTAGCGGACACAAAGGGCAAGGAATATGGGAGGAGTATGGCCTGAGTGTTTTCAGGCGAAATGGAACCCGGTTCGCCGCAGAAAACGCGTCCAAAGGAACATGATCCTGAAAAGTTGCAGACTTTTCCGACAAGATCATCCGCAAAACCAACAGAAATCGTGTGCATCGGTTCAACTGGCATGAATCAGCGTCTAGTGATGCGGCACCAACGCTTGGGCTCGTCTCATGGTGTTGGTGCCGCGTCACAAGGCATTGTCTCGGCAGGTTCCTTGGCGGAATCATGAACTCATGGTTGTTGTCGGCGAGATGAAGAAGAAATAGATGTGAATACCTACCACTCCCGTTAAACCGCTCTGGAAAGGACCGCCTATGCCCGCCGCCGACGGCAGCGCACCGATACGCCTGCGCACCAGCTTCACCTCGCCCTATGGCCGCAAGGCCCGCGCCGTGGTCATCGAGCGCGGGCTGCAGGACCGGGTCTTGGTCGAGGAGACCGATCCCTGGGCGGCGGACACCGACCTCGGCCAGGACAACCCGATCGGCAAAGTGCCGACCCTGATCCTGCCGGACGGAACCGTGCTGACCGATTCGCCCTTGGTCTGCGAGTATCTCGACTGGATGGCGCCCGCCGGACCTCTATTGGTTCCCGCGGTTGGTGCCGACCGGTTTGCCGCCTTGCGACTGCACGCGCTCGCCGACGGCCTGATCGATGCGGCAGTGACCAGGCTGCTCGATCTGCGCCGCCCTGCCGAACTGCAATGGCAGGAGTGGCGCGATCGCCAGGCCGCGGCGATCGTCCGCACGTGTGATGCGCTGGAGGCAGAAGCCGACGAGATCGCGCGGGCCCCGCTGTCGATCGGCCAGATTACCCTCGCGGCGGCGCTGGATTATCTGGATCTGAGGTTCGCCGAGTCCGGCTGGCGCAACGGCCGTGCCCGCCTCGCGCAGTGGCATGCCGCGTTCCGCACCCGGCCCAGTCTGGCGGAGACCGTGCCGCCGGGGCTGGCGGTCTCGGCATGACTCGGCATAACACCGCAAGAGAGCGCGATCGCTTCAGTTTGAATCAACCGAGCCCCCTCTTCGTTTGGTCGCATGATCTTGCCGGAAAAGTCTGCGTCTTTTCGAGATCGTGCTCCAGATTATCGCGCTGCCGGGCCTGCAGCCGCATCCGAACCGGCGAGGTCCGCGCCCAGCATCGTGTCGACGCGGCCACGATCTGGTAAGATGATGGAAAGGTGATCTCTTATGGCACTTCACATCAAGAACCCCGAGACCGAAATGCTGGCCCGTGAACTTGCCCGCCAGCGTCGACAGAGCATCACTGCGGCACTCACTGACCTCCTGCGCAAGGAAGTCGGGCGCGAACGCCGCAGGCCTTTGCGGCCGGATGATACAACCGAACAAATCCGTCGGATCGACGCGATCATCACACGCTTCGCAAGCCGCCCCGTGCGCGAGGGTCGATCGGACGACGAAGTCCTCGGTTACAACGAGCAAGGCGTTTTCGACTGATGGTGATCGATACCTCAGCTCTGATCGCGATCCTACGTCAGGAGCCTGAGGGTTTTGCGCTCCGAAACGCGATTCTGATGGACAGCGTGCGTCTGTTGTCGGCGGTCAGCAAGCTTGAAGCCTCGATGGTGTTGATCGGACAGACTGACCCGGGTGCGGCGGACGATCTCGATGACCTTTCAAGCGAGCTGGTCGTGTCCGTCGTTCCGTTCGACGAGCATCAGGCCAATATAGCGCGCAGTGCCTTCATACGCTTCGGCAAGGGCCGTCACAGGGCCGGTCTGAATTTCGGCGATTGCGCGAGTTATGCGCTGGCGATCGCAAAAGCAGAGCCTCTGCTCTTCAAGGGCACCGACTTCGCTGCCACCGAGGTTCAGTGGGTAAGGCTTGACCGGAGGGGAAGCGGTGAGCTGCCTGGGCGACCATGACTGATAAAGACCAACCGATTATCGAAGACGCCGTTGCCATAGTGCCGGTCAGCGATGTCCGCCGAACGGTCGACTTTTATGTCGATGTGCTGGGGTTCGAGCAACGTTTCGTGTCGCAGGACGAGACCTTCGCCATCGTGCTGCACGGCGATGCCGCCATCCATTTCGTCAAGGCCGGTAGCCCGGATGCCCTCAAAGCGACCGCTGAGAATATTTCGATCTACCTTTGGGTCAGAAAGCTCGACGCGCTACATGATCTGCTGAAACCGAAACTCGATCGGTTGCCGGAAAACCGCGTCCGCAAACCCTTTGATCAAGCCTATGGAATGCGCGAGTTTCACGTCAAGGACCCCGATGGCTGCCTGTTGTTGTTCGGGGAGGAGATTGTATGACCGAGGATCGGAAACCCCATCTCGCGGTCGTGGCGCCGATATTTCCGGTGACCAATCTCAGACAGTCCGTTGCCTATTACACCGAGAAACTGCTGTTCAGCATCGGTTTCGAATGGTCGGACAGTGACAAGGAGCCGGTCCGTTATGCGATCATTCAGAACGGCGACACCGAACTGCATCTGACACAAAGCGAAAAGCCGCATAAGGCGGGCGCCTATTTCTTCTTGCACGGCGTGCAGGAGTATTACGATGCGGTCAAGAAGAACGGCGCTGACATCACGCAAGAAATCGCGGATCAGCCGTGGGAGATGCGCGAGTTCGAGGTCGCCGACCCGGACGGCAATATGCTGATATTCGGCGAGCACTTTTCGCGGATCAGCCCGGACGGCTAGAGCGTGATCCCGAAAAGTTGGCAGACTTTTCGGACAAGATCATGCGACCAAATAGCGAGAATCTACATCTCATGTCGCCAAAATACCTCTCCCCGCTTGCGGGGAGAGGTCGACGCGCGAAGCGCGGCGGGTGAGGGGCAGCGGCGCTGCGAAAGCTACTGCGATGGTATCAAGCACACCAGTCGCGTTCGTCAGAGCAGGTTGCTCCAAGAGGGCAGCATGCGGCAGCCCTGCGATCGCGAGACCGGTTCTGGTTGATTTGCGCCGCCCAAATTCGCCCCTCACCCGGATTGCCGAAGCTGACGCTTCGACAATCCGACCTCTCCCCGCAAGCGGCTATTGGATTCACACATTTTGGAGGCTGAGGGTGGCGCCGTATTTGATGCGCTGGAAGTCGTCGAGACCGCGGCGCATGACGCGGGGGCCTGGTTTGCCGTAATAACCGGTCCACCCTCCGAGCCGACCAATGACCCAAGCTGCGAAAGCGAGCGAACCTTTGGGATGGGGATTGCGTTGCCGCGCGGTCTTGCCTTCGAGGTCAGCATTGAGACGCTCGATCAGCGGCTGGTCGTCGGGTGCGAAGGCGTCGGCGATGGTCTCATCGGTGGCGCCGTCGCGGGCTTGCACGAGCTGCATCACGGTGACGGCGGCAATCGCCGCCGCGGTGACGAGGTTGGTCATGGCATGCGGCTCACCGATATCGGCCTGCTCGATGTCGAAGCCCGCGGTCTTGAGGGTGCGGAAGTACTCCTC
>JANQIP010000126.1 GCA_028282095.1 Xanthobacteraceae bacterium
TCGCATGATCTTGTCCGAAAAGTCTGCCAACTTTTCGGGATCATGCTCAGAAGCGCGATCCATTCAGATCGAACCGATCGCGCTCTGTTTCTCTGCGGCGAACCGGTTTCCACTTTGCCGGAAAACGCTTTTCTTTGTTTGGTCGCATGATCGTGCCCGAAAAGTCTGCAGCCTCTCGCCTCGGGATCTACTCAGGCGGCGCGCTGCATGTCATCGGCGGCAAGGCGATAGGACAGGGCCTCGGCAAGGTGGATGCGGGTGACCGTGTCGCTGTCTTCGAGATCGGCGAGGGTCCGCGCGACCCGAAGCACGCGATGATAGCCGCGCGCAGAGAGCTTCATCGCCTCGGCCGCTTCGCGGATCAGCCTGAGCCCTGCCCCGTCAGGCTTTGCGATCTCTTCCAGCACTGACCCATTTGCATGCGCATTGGTGCGGACATGCGGCAGGCAAAGCCGATGGTAGCGGGATGCCTGCCGCTCGCGCGCCTGCGCGACCCGAGCGGCAACTTCGCGGCTGCCTTCGGCAGGTTGCGGGAGAATCAGGTCCGCGGCCGTCACCGCCGGGATGTCGATATTGAGATCGACGCGGTCGAGTAGAGGACCGGAGAGCCGAGCCTGATACGCGGCGGCGCAGCGTGCGACCGGGCCGCGGCGACAGGCAAAACCCGGTTCGCTCGCCCGCCCGCAGCGACACGGGTTCATGGCGGCCACGAGCATGAACCGGGCGGGATAAGTGACGCGATGATTGGCGCGCGCGATCGCCACCTCGCCGCTCTCCAGGGGCTGGCGCAGCGAATCGAGCACGCGCGGGTCGAACTCGGGAAGCTCGTCGAGAAACAGAACTCCGTTATGGGCGAGCGAGATCTCGCCCGGCCGCGCCCGCAACCCGCCGCCGACCAGCGCCGGCATGCTGGCGGAATGATGCGGGCTGCGAAACGGCCGACGGTCCGTCAGCGCGCCACCCTCGATCTCGCCGGCGACCGAGGCGATCATAGAGACTTCGAGGAGTTCCGGCGGCGACAGCGGCGGCAGGATCGATGGCAGCCGGGCCGCCAGCATCGATTTTCCCGCACCCGGTGGACCGACCAAGAGGAGATTGTGACCGCCGGCGGCGGCCACTTCGAGCGCGCGCTTGCCGCTTTCCTGGCCCCTGATGTCCGCAAGGTCGAGGCCGGGCCCCGGTGTTTCGCGAATACGCGGCTTGGGGCGCGAGAGCACCTGGGTGCCCTTGAAATGGTTGGCAAGCTGGATGAGCGAGCCGGGCGCCACGATCTCCATGTCGGGACTGGCCCAGGCCGCTTCCGGCCCGCAGGCGGCGGGACAGATCAGGGCTTCGCCGCGCGCATTCGCACCGATCGCCGCCGGCAGCACGCCGGCGACCGGCGCCAGCGAGCCATCGAGCCCGAGCTCGCCCAACACCGCATGACCCTCGAGGGCATCCGGCGGGATTGCTCCGATCGCCGCCATCAGGCCGAGCGCGATCGGCAGATCATAATGGCTACCTTCCTTGGGCAAGTCGGCCGGCGCGAGATTGACGATGATCCGGCGCGCCGGCAGTGCCAGGCCCGAAGCCGTCAAAGCCGCGCGCACCCGCTCGCGCGCTTCCGAGACGGCCTTGTCCGGCAGGCCGACAACGTGAAAGGCGGGAAGGCCGGGCGCGACCTGGACCTGCACGTCGACGGCACGCGCCTCGATCCCCTCGAACGCCACCGTCGACACCCGTTGGACCATGCTCGCCCCCCACCAAGACGTGCAAACGTAACCGAATGCTCCCCTTTTGGCAAGAACAATAAGAGAACGGACCTGCGATCGGTGAGAAAGTGAGACGTGGCCGTTCCGGCTTTTAGGATCGGCCGGCCGCATCCGAGAATGCAAGGAGTCTGAGAGGATTGGGCACGACCACCCGGAAGATTCCGTCGACACGCCCTGCGATCCCTACGCCGACGGTCTCCGAGCGACGTCACCGGATGTCCGACGACGGTCTTTTCCGGTCAGTAGCGGTGTCAGCATTTGTGATTTTGAGAACCGTCACCTGGCCGGCGATATCCCACCGGTATTCGTAGTGGTCGCCCTGGTTCACCGGTAGGACAATCCGCGACGGCCGATAGACGCAGACATTCGTCCCATCGGCGCGCCGGACGGCGTCGTAGATAATACCGTCCTCGTGCTCGGCGATTTCCGTTCCGTCGGAGCTTCCCGTGCTGTCGTCGCGCCGGCTGCGCTCTTCTTGTTGAACGGCTTTTTCGCCTGCCGGATCACGCCTCTGCCCCGAAGCAGGCCAGCGTAAATCCAGGCCGAAGGCTTGGCTCGCGCTGTAATCGTCCCGATCATAAAGGTCCGGCCGCCCAGCTTGCTGGCCGCGGATGTCGACGAGGTCAGAGTCGATCCGGGCAATGAGCTGTCGCATCTGGATGTTGCTCGGAAATGCGCCGGTCGACAGGCGGAGCCGTCGGGTACTGTGATGGACGGTTTCGGCGATCGCGGTTGCGACGTCGAGCGAGGCGTACCAAGCGCCCAATCGTCCGTCGGTGAACCGGCCGCCGGCCGGGTCGGCATGGAGAAAAGCCGCCATCACCAGGCTCGCACCCGGTCCCTGCACGATCTCCTCGGGCGGAAGCAGGGACAGGCGGCGCGATAGAACGGCAAGCCGATCATTGGTGACCGATTCGAGTAGGAAGGCCGTCACCAACTCGTCTTTGTCGGTCGTCAAATCGTCGAAGACCCCGACTGTCGGATAGCGGCTGGCAATGAGACGATGCGTTGCCTCGCGGATATGCGCGCGAAAAGGCGGCGGGTTCATTTCATCCCGCGCCAAGCATCGATATAGCGCCGCACGGCATAGAGATCGTCGATGCTGCCGCCCAGGGCGCGATCTAGCGGCGATCGGCCACCGAACGGCAGGTCGCGGTTGGGGCTCATGAACCAGCGCATGGCGCTCGCCTCGTCGGCGAAGAGCAACTTCAGGCCCTTGTGAATACCCAGCAGCAGCGAGATGCGCTCGAGCTGATCGCGGGAAAGCGTGCCGACTTTGCCGTTTTGCCAATTATGGTAGGTCGGCCGGGAAATGTCGCCAAGCAGCGCACGGCGCTGATCGACCGCGAGATTCCAAAGATCGGCAAGCCTTAGGAACAGCCGGACCGCCGTGGGCGACAGCCGTCCCCGCATTTTGGGGTCGCGCAATGCGTCCGGGGCAAGGACCCCCGGAGCTGCTGTGGTGAGTTCGGCCTCAGCGGTTGCAGTCATGACGCTGTCTATAGTTATTTAGATAGTCCAGATTTAGACATGCCAGCGCAGACCGTCAATGCCACCGGTCAGCAAAGGGCGGGGATGATGTCCGTATGATTGAAATCATCGCCTTTAAAGAGCAAAGGTTCTCCGGTTGCTCTGGCGAGGGCATAGGCGAAACAATCGCCGAAGTTCAGCTTCGCGGGATGCCCGCTGCCCTTGCCGAAATCGCGAAAGGCCTCGCGTGCGATTCGCGCGTGAGCTTCGGTGACGGGTTCGATCGATATCCGCGCTTCCTTGATAAGATCGTCAAAACGCCGACTGGCGATAGGATCGCCGCTTGCGTCAATCACAAGCGCAGTTTCGAGGTAATTCGCGGCCGAGAGGCGCCGATGGGCGGTCGTGCCGATCGCTTGAGCAAAAGCCGCTGCGTCGAATTCATCACGCAAGATTGCGATTAGCGCCGACGTGTCAATGATCACCGCGGCAAACCCCGGTCGTCATACAGAATGGCTTCATGTGGCGTCGATCGAAACGGCTCTTTCAAACGCTTTGCGCAATCCTTGCCGATGGCCAAGAGACGGTTGGCGAGATCATCGCCTTGCTCACGACGCACGCGGTCCAACCGCTCGCGAAGCGCCGTCGTAACCGCCGCGGTCATGGATTGCCCGGTGCGTTTGGCGAGCTCTTCGGCCAATCGATGCGCCTCCGGGTTTTTGATGTTGAGTCCCATCTCTATACCCTTCTACCTATACCTTAAAACCAATCTACCATCATGCTCGAATCTGTCCACTGAGCAGCAGCAAAACTGCGGCTTAACATGCGAATGATCGTGCCTTCGTTTTACCGCTGGGGTGCGTCAGAGCTTTGCCAAGGGTACGGCCGCGGCGCGCTGCGCTTCGATCCTGTCCCAGATCATCGCCGCGATGTCGGGGCCGCCGTGGGCCTTTATGGTGCGGATGCCGGTCGGCGAGGTGACATTGATCTCGGTGAGCAGGCCGTCGATGACATCGATCCCGGCGAACATGAGCCCGCGCTCGCGCAAAGCGGGGCCAAGCCGCTGGCAGATTTCGCGCTCGCGCCAGGTGAGCTCCGTCGTCTCGGCGACACCCCCGCGCACCAAGTTGGAGCGCAGATCGTCTGGTTGCGGTATGCGGTTGATCGCGCCGGCGAACTCGCCGTCGACCAGGATGATGCGCTTGTCGCCATAGCGCACCGCGGGAAGGAATTTCTGCACCACCCAGGGTTCGCGGAATGTGTTGATGAACAAATCATAAAGCGAACCGAAATTGAGATCCTCGGCGGCAAGCCGGAACACGGCTTCGCCGCCTTTGCCATATAGCGGCTTCATCACGATGTCGCCGTGCTCGGCGCGGAACGCTTTGATCTCGGCAAGGTCGCGGGTAATCAGCGTCGGCGGCATCAGATCGTGAAAAAGGTTCACGAACACCTTTTCCGGCGCATTGCGGACTTCAGCCGGATCATTCACGACGAGCGTGCGCGGATGCACGCTTTCCAAAAGGTGGGTCGCGGTGATGTAGGCAAGGTCGAAGGGCGGGTCCTGCCGCATCAGGATGACGTCGAAGCCGTTGAGGTCGACCCGCTTCGGCTCGCCGAGTGTGAAATGATCACCTTGCTCGTCGCGCACCGCGAGCGCCTGGACGGTTGCGAACAGCTTTCCGTCGCGCAGCGCCAGCCGGTCGGGCGTGTAGTAGACGAGCTGATGGCCGCGAGCCTGTGCTTCGAGAAGCAGGGCGAAGGTCGAATCGCCCTGGATACTAATCCGCTCGATCGGATCCATCTGGACGGCGACGAGAAGCGACATGGCGATCCGTGGGGCAGGGCATGAATCCGGCTGCGTGGGCGTAGCACAGCAGGCGGTCGGGGCGGAAGGTTGCGGAGAGAAGAACAGGATTCCGGCCGGGCAAGGCCTCTACTCGGGTTCAGGCGTTCGACCGGTCAGGCAAGGTCCACGGCAAAACGTTTGAGATCGGCGAACGAGCAATATTCCAGAGCGGCTTCGTGCGTCGCCCGCAGGACGACGCGCGGTGCCTGGCCTGCTTCGAGGGCTTCCTGCCAGCGGGGCGCGCAGAGGCACCAGCGATCGCCGGGCACCAAACCGGCAAAGCCGAACTCCGGGATCGGTGTCGACAGGTCATTGCCGCGCGACTTGGAAAAGGCGAGGAACTCGGCGGTCATGACGGCGCAAACCGTGTGGCTTCCGACGTCCTCTTGCCCCGTTTCGCAGCAACCATCACGGTAGAAACCCGTCATCGGCTTGATCGAGCAGATTTCAAGCGGATCGCCGAGCACGTTGCGGGATGTGTTGCGCCGGCCGCCTCCATTACCCCTGTCGTCCTTCCACATCGCCGGTCTCCGTCACGTTCATATCTCGGCGTTGCCAGCGGAGCTTGCAACATCGCCTGGTCAGCCTGCCTGCCCGCGCTTCGAGCGGGAGAGTGAAGGTCGAATCGGAGCGGACCTTAGATCTGCTCGACCGGATCCGTCGGGACGTCGACGAGAGGCGTCATGGGATTCTGTATTGGCGAAGGAGACGGACCGACGTTCGGACCTACCATTTCGCGCCGGACTGTGGAAGGTGGACACACCGACAGAGCGGGTAGGATCCACTCATAGCCGTATGCCGCTGACAGATCACCCCAGCTCCAAAGCATGATCCCGAAAAGTTGCAGACTTTTCGGACAGGAAGGAACACTAGCTAATCCGGTGCTTTGTGATGCGGCACCAACATAATGAGACGAGCCCAAGCGTTGGTGCCGCATCACTAGGCACCGCAGGGAGGTTGTTGCGCAATGGCGATCGTTGTCTATCACAATCCGGACTGCGGAACGTCTCGCAATACGGTTCAGATGATCCGCGCGTCGGGCGAGGAGCCAATCGTCATTGAGTACTTGAAGACGGGCTGGACCAAGGCGCAGCTCCTCGGGCTGTTCGCCGCCGCGGACCTGACGCCCCGTGCTGCGCTGCGTGTCTCGAAGTCGCCTGCTGAAACGCTTGGCCTTACCGACCCCTTGGTCGATGATGAGTCTTTGCTTGCGGCGATGGTCGAGCATCCGATCCTGGTCAATCGACCGATTGTGTGCACCCGCCGGGGTGTTCGCCTTTGCCGTCCGTCCGAATTGGTGCTGGACCTGCTCGATCATCCTATCGCCGAGTTTTCGAAGGAAGACGGAGAGCGCGTCCGGACATCGGAGCAACCGCCTCAAGGGTCATGACTGGACTCGTTGACCCGACCATTCTGACTCCTCACCGGCCCCGCCGCGTCGCATCGAAGGCGCCCGGCAGGTGGCGTGGCGGTTTTCCCGGCGCGACCAGCACGACATCGAAGCGGAATGGGCGTGCCACGGCGTCGGGATGCGCGGCAAGCCAGTATTGGGCCGCGTCGACGATCCGGGCCTGCTGGCGCGGCGTGACCGCTTCGGCAGCGGCATCAAGGGTATCGCGGGCCTTGACCTCGACGAAGACGAGCACGCCGCGGCGCCGCGCGATGATGTCGATTTCGCCGACCGGTGTTTTGAACCGGCGTGCAAGAATCCGGTAGCCCTTGGCGAGCAGGAGCAACGCGGCTTTGCTTTCTGCCGATAGGCCGAAACGCAGCGCTGCCAGTCGCCTCGGCTGTGGTTCCGGGCGCAACGGGCGCGGCGGATGCGGCGCATGTCGGTCACGCCTTGTCATCGCGCCGATCCTTGGAGAGCGCGAGCGCGCGTTGATAAACGAGACGGCGCGGCTGGCCGGTCACGGCGGTCACGGCCGCAACCGCGTCCTTGAGCGAGGTGCTTGCCAGCGCATCGCGCAGGAGCTCGTCGATCTCGCCGGCATCGGACGGTCTGTGTTCTTGCCGCGGCGGGGCGATGACGAGGACGAACTCACCGCGTGTCTCGCCGCCCCGCGCGTAGTTGCCGGCGAGTTCGGCGAGGTCGCCGCGCCGCACCTCTTCGTGCAGCTTGGTCAGCTCCCGGCAGATCGCGGCCTCGCGCCCGCCGAGCCGCTCAGCCCCCGCGAGCCCCGCTGCAAGATCGCCGAGCGCGGCGGCAAGGCGCGGGCCGGTCTCGAACAGAACCAGAGTTGCCGGGATTACAGCGAGTTCTGCGATCCGCGCCCGACGGGCAGCCTCCCGCGGCGGCAAATAGCCCTCGAAGAAGAAGCGATCGGTCGGCAGGCCGGCGACCGCGAGCGCCGCAAGCACCGCCGAAGGCCCCGGCACTGTCGTGACGTCGTGGCCCGCTGCTGCAGCCTCGCGCACAAGGCGGTAGCCCGGATCGGAGATCAGCGGCGTGCCGGCGTCGGAGACGAGCGCAACCGCCTGCCCGCGGTGAAGCGCGTCCAGCAGACGCGGACGCATCTGCGCCGCATTGTGTTCGTGATAGGAGACGAGGGAGCGCACAATCTGGTAGCGGGCGAGCAGCTTGCGCGTCACCCGCGTATCTTCACAGGCAATCAGGTCGGCCGCGGCAAGCGTTGCGAGCGCGCGCAGGGAGATGTCATCGAGATGGCCGATCGGGGTCGCGACAACATACAGTCCGGGCGCAAGCTGCCTGCAGGCTCGCGGCTCGCCGAACAAGACATAGTTTGCACTGCCGGCCGCTGCAGGATCTGCGTTTGTCTCGTCGGCCGGAGGTCTTGATTCACGCATGACGTTAGGTCCGCCGGACACTCGCGCTCGATCCTATCAACCTCGGATTTATCTCGTTGTTCTGTCGCACGATATTAACTGAAACACGCGTGATTTTTCGGCCTCGGGCTCTAGCGGCAGCAAATCGCTTGGATAAAATGCACACGGGCAAGCGGTATGCTGCGTCCGACCGAATCGCTAGTGATGAGGCACCAACGCTTGGGCCCGTCTCATTGTGTTGGTGCCGCATCACATAGCATCGAATTAGCTAGTGTTCCTTACCTGATGGTCCGAGATCGGACCGTCAGAGAAGGAAACGCTAGCATCCAAGGTTCTTGAGCGATGGCTACCAAAAATGATGACGCGAAGACTGCTCGTCAAACGCGGCGCGTCGTACTGCGTGGCTTCGGCATCGGCGCCGCAGCGCTGTCAGCCGGCTGCTCCGGGATGGGCAATCTGGGCGACCTGTTTTCGGAGGGGTCGAGGACTGGGCCCGATATGGCATCGGCGCCGACGGCGGGCCTGCCGCCCGCTGGCGAACTCGGGCCGGGACAGACCCGCATTGCCCTCATTCTTCCGCTCTCCGCGAGCGGCAATGCCGGCACCGCCGCCCAGTCCATGCGCAAGGCAGCCGAAATGGCGCTTGCCGATTTCAATAATCCGGACGTCCAGCTCGTGATCAAGGACGACGGAGGAACGGCGCAGGGCGCGCAGGCGGCCGCGCAGCAGGCGATTGCGGAAGGCTCAAAGGTAATTCTCGGGCCGCTATTTGCCCATGCCGTCAATGCGGCGGCGCCGGTTGCCCGTGCCTCGCAAGTTCCGGTCATCGCCTTCTCGACCGATTCGAACGTTGCGACCCGCGGCGTCTATCTCATGAGCTTCCTGCCCGAGAGCGATGTCGAGCGCGTGGTCGACTACGCCATCTCCAAGGGCAAGCGTTCGTTCGTTGCGTTGTTGCCCGACAACACCTATGGCCGCGTGGTGGAGGCCGCGTTCAAGCAGGCCGTTGCCAATAAGGGTGGCCGCGTGGTCGCGCTCGAGCGCTATCAGCCGGGCGATGCCGGCATGCAGCAGGCGGTGCGCCGCGTTGCACAGGCGGCAACGCGTGCCGATGCGCTGTTCATCCCGGACAGCGGCGATGCCGTTCCGCGCGTCGCGCAGTTGCTGGCGGCGGCCGGCGCCAACCCCCAGCGCTTGCAGGTGCTCGGCACCGGCCTGTGGGACAATGATCCGCGGGTCTATGCCGATGCGGCGCTCGACGGCGCCTGGTTCGCGGCCCCGGATTCGAAGGGATTCAAGGCTTTCGAGACGCGCTACCGCAACAAATTCGGGGAGAACCCGGCGCGCACCGCAACGCTCGCCTATGATGCCGTCGCGCTGGTCGCCGCCCTCGTCAAAGCACAGCCCGGTCAACCGATCACGAGCGAGGCGCTCACCAACCCTTCCGGCTTCACTGGGATAGACGGCGTGTTCCGCTTCCGCGCCGATGGCACCAATCAACGCGGCCTTGCCATCCACAAGGTCACGCCCTCGGGCGGCGAGGTGATTTCAGGCGCGCCGAAACGTTTCGGGTGATCAAGCGTGTGCGGTCGCGATCCCTCATCGCGTAATGCTTTGGAGCGCCATCGCTTCGGGTTCAATCAGAAGAACGGGCACCATCCAGAAATTGGAAGGTTCATCTGTCGCTCGGCTTTCCGGCGGATGCGGCTTGAAGCTCGTTCACGCGCGCCTGCAGATTCACCAAGGCGGCCCTGAGCGCGGCGATCTCGGCATTGGCGGCGTCGAGCCGGCGCTGCGCCATCATGGCATTCCTGGCGATGAGTTCATGGAGATAATTGATATTGCTCTGCAGGCAGCCGGTGCGGCGGGCCATATTGGTCTCGTGCGTGCAGATTTCGATGCCCGGCACGTCCTGCGCCTGCGCGAGCGATCCCGCCATCAACATGGCCGCGACCGCGACCGCAAATCTGGTTCTCAACACGATTGATGGTCCTGCCGCTGTTGCGATCTGCATTCGCAACGAAGTGAGCCTTTCGGTCCCCTCTCTTTGTTTGGTCGCATAATCTTGTCCGAAAAGTCTGCCAACTTTTCCGGATCATGCTCTAGCACAAGAAGCGCCCCTTGCGGGGCGCTTCGCTGACTCAGTGCACAGACTGAGACCAATTCACTTTGACCGACAAGAGGCCGGCTGAACCGATACGGTCAGGCAGCTTTAGACTCGAGCACCTTGCCGGTGTCCGAGGTCGCGATCTTAATCTGGCGCGGCTTCATCTTCTCGGGAAGCTCGCGGGCGAGATCGACATGCAGGAGGCCATTCTCAAGGGCGGCGCCCCTGACCTCGACAAAGTCGGCAAGCTGGAATACCCGCTCGAAAGCCCGGGCGGCGATGCCCTGATAGAGAACCTCGGCTTTCTTCTCGTCGTCCTTCGGCTGTGGTTTCTCGCCGCGGATCGTCAAGGTGTTTTCCTTGGACTCGATCGACAGCTCGGAATCGGCGAAGCCGGCGACCGCGAGCGTGATCCGATAGGCATTCTCGCCGGTCCGCTCGATATTGTAGGGCGGGTAGGACGAACCCTGGCCTTCATAGCCCGCCATCTGGTCAATAATCGAGACCAGGCGATCGAAGCCGACGGTCGAACGATAGAGGGGAGTAAGGTCGAAAGTCGTACGCATGGCATATCCTCCTAGGTTGAGCGACATGCGATCGGTCCACCGGTAAGGTCGGACCTGTTCGACGCGCCGCGCATGGCCGGCGCACCCTCGATATAGGCGCGGGCCGCGCCGCTTCAAGGATGCGTCGCGCGCCCTCGCGGCTCCCGCATCGCCAAGCCTTCGCCCGGGTTGAGCGGGCGACGATGACTGCTATAAGCGGCATCTTGCCGCGCGGGCCTCATCGATGAATCTCGTCTCCATTCCTGCCAATCCGGTTCCAGCCGACGGCGTGGTCGGCATGCTCAAGACGCCCGACGGGGTCGCGCTGCGATACGCCCGCTGGCCGCCGCCGACGGGTCGCAAGGGCACGGTCTGTCTGTTCCAGGGCCGGGCCGAGTTCATCGAGAAGTATTTCGAGGTGGTCCGCGACTTGCGCTCCCGCGGCTTTGCCGTGGCCGCGCTCGACTGGCGCGGACAGGGCCTGTCGCAGCGCTTGCTCAGCGATCGGCACAAGGGACATGTCCGGCGATTTTCCGACTATGTCACCGACCTTGAGACCTTCGTGAAGGAAGCGGTGCTTCCCGACTGCCCGCCGCCCTTCTTCGCCCTCGGTCAGGGCATGGGCGCAACGGTGATGATGGAAGCGGCGCAACGCGGCCATCGCTGGTTCGACCGCATGGTGATGAGCGGCCCGCTGATTGCGCTGGCGCATCGTTCGGTGTGGGGCGCCGGCCCTGCCATCGCCTATGCGTTGCGGCTCGCCGGAATGGGCAGCGCCTATGTGCCGGGGGGCGATGCGACGTCCTTCGCTTCGCTGCCCTTTGTCGGCAATATCATGACGTCGGACCCGGTGCGGTACGCGCGAACGGCGGCGACGCTGGAAGCCGAACCGGAGCTCTCCATCGGCGCGCCGACCGTTGGCTGGACGAGTGCAATGTTCCGCACCTTGGCGGCCATACAGCAGCCCGAATATGGCGTACGCCTCCGTCAGCCGATGCTGCTGCTGGCGGCCGGCGCCGACAATATCCTTTCACTTGCAGCGATCGAGGAGTTTGCCCTTGGTCTGCGTGCCGGCTCGCAACTCGTCGTGCCCGGCGCGATGCACGATATGATGATGGAGCAGGATCAGTACCGGCGACTGTTCTGGGCGGCGTTCGACGCTTTCGTCCCCGGTACGCCGCTTTACGGGTGAGCTTTACTCTTCCTCTTCTGCCTTGCCGCCGCCGATTTTCTTGAGCTTTGCGAACACCGCCTCGACGTCGAGGTCCTCGGGCTTCTTCTCCGGCTCTTGGACGTCTTCCGGCACCTCTTCCGCGGTGGTCAGCTCGGCTGGTAGCAGGGTGACGGCCTGCTCGGAAGGAAGCGGCTTCTCCTTGGCCGCGCGGCTGACCTCCATGTCGAGATCGATTTGCGTGCACAGGCCGAGTGTTACTGGGTCGAGCGGGCTGAGGTTCGGGGCGTTCCAGTGCGTGCGGTCGCGGATCGCGGCAATGGTCGCCTTGGTGGTGCCGACCAACCGCATGATCTGGCTGTCCTTCAGTTCGGGGTGGTTGCGCACCAGCCAGAGAATGGCATTCGGGCGATCCTGGCGCCGCGACACCGGCGTATAGCGCGGGCCGCGCTTGCGCTTTGCCTCGGGCACGCGCACCTTAGCGTGGGCGAGCCGCAACCGCGTGTTCCCGTCGGTTTCGGCGCGCGCGATCTCCTCGCGACTGAGCTGGCCGGTGACGATCGGGTCGAGGCCCTTGATGCCCTGGGCGGCGTCGCCATCGGCGATCGCCTTCACCTCGAGCGGATGCAGTTTACAAAATTCGGCGATTTGATCGAACGAAAGGGCCGTGTTCTCGACCAACCATACGGCGGTGGCTTTGGGCATCAACGGCCGGTCCGACATGATGAAAGCTCCCTTGAGCTCCGCCCGCCGTCCGCCGGCGGAGCCTTTATCTTGGCCGAGAAATCACGGAAGATAAGCGAATATAGGCGAGGGGAGACTTCGAGCGCAACCCGCCGGCCCGGCTTGACAGGCGCGAGGCCAAAGCCCAAGACCGACCGGCCCGACCCATTGGTGTAACGATTCTAAGGCGTGTCATGACGGCAGAGTCTACAACCGGCCCAAAGCCGCCGCTCCAAGTGCTCCTGTGCTCGCCCCGCGGATTCTGCGCTGGGGTTGTCCGGGCGATCGACACGGTCGAGCGCGCCCTCGAGCTCTACGGTGCACCGGTTTATGTGCGTCACGAAATCGTGCACAACCGCTATGTGGTGGAGAGCCTCAAGGCCAAAGGGGCGGTCTTCGTCGAAGAGCTGGACGAAATCCCCGACACCGAGGCGCCGGTCGTGTTCTCGGCCCATGGTGTGCCGAAATCGGTGCCGAACGAGGCGACAAGGCGGAACTTCTTCGCGCTTGACGCGACCTGCCCGCTGGTCACCAAAGTGCACCGAGAGGCGGAGATCCACTTCCGCCGCGGGCGCGAAATCGTGTTGATCGGGCATGCCGGGCACCCCGAGGTCGTGGGCACTGTCGGCCAGCTTCCGGAGGGCGCGATCCGCCTGGTCGAGACCGCGGCGGACGCGATGGCGTTTACGCCCAAAGACCCCGAGAAGCTCGCTTTCGTGACCCAGACGACCCTGTCGGTCGACGACTGCACCGAGATCATTCGCATCCTTAACGAGCGGTTTCCGGCGATCGTCGGGCCGCACAAGGAGGATATCTGCTACGCCACCACCAATCGTCAGGAGGCGGTGAAGCAGATCGCCCCCAATGTCGATGCCCTCATCGTAGTCGGCGCCCCCAATTCGTCGAACTCGCAGCGCCTGCGGGAGGTGGCGGAGCGCAGCGGCTGCGCGCGGGCGCAGCTCGTGCAGCGCGCCGTCGAGATCGACTGGTCGCAACTCGGCGGAATTGCCCGCCTCGGCATCACCGCGGGCGCCTCGGCGCCGGAGGTGATCGTCGAGGAGATCATCGATGCCTTTGCCGAACGCTATGAGATCAGACTGGAAATCGTTTCGACTGTCGAGGAGAGGATGGTTTTCCCCCTGCCGCGGCACCTCAGGGATCTGAACAAGGCGGCCGAAGCGGCAGCCGAATAGCCCTCCAGGCACGGCAATGGCCGTCTACACGGATATCGCGGACGACGAGCTGCAGGCCTATCTCGGCGAATACGATCTTGGCGATCTCCTCGCTTACAAAGGGATTGCCGAAGGTGTCGAGAACTCCAACTACCTGCTGCACACCGGGTGCGGCTATTTCATCCTCACGCTCTATGAGAAGCGGGTCGCGGCGAGCGACCTGCCCTTCTTCCTCAGCCTGCTGGAACATCTCGCTGCGCGCGGACTGAACTGCCCGCAGCCGGTCAAGACCCGCGCGGGCGCGGCGCTCGGAGAACTCGCCGGCCGGCCGGCGGCGATCTTCACCTTTCTCGACGGCATGTGGATCAGGCGGCCGAACGCGACCCATTGTCAGGGCGTAGGCGCGGCGCTGGCGCAGCTCCATCTCGCCGGTGTCGACTTTCCGCTGCGGCGGCACAATGCGCTTTCGGTCGGCGGCTGGCGAGCGCTGGTTGACGGGGCCTGCAAGCGCGCCGATACGGTGGCTTTCGGCCTCGCCGATACGCTCACCGCCGAGCTGCGGCATCTTGAACAATCATGGCCGCGCGATCTGCCGGTCGGCGTGATCCATGGCGATCTGTTTCCCGACAATGTGTTCTTCCTCGATACACGCATCTCAGGCCTGATCGATTTCTACTTCGCGTGCACGGACATGCTCGCCTATGACGTTGCGATCTGCCTCAATGCCTGGTGTTTCGAGCCTGACCAGTCGTTCAACATCACCAAGGGCCGCGCGCTCCTGCTCGGCTATATGCGCGGGCGTCCTTTGTCGGATGACGAAGTGGCCGCGCTGCCCTTGCTGTGCCGGGGCGCTGCGCTGCGCTTCCTGTTGACGCGCCTGGTCGACTGGTTTGCAACGCCGCCCGGGGCCCTCGTTCGTCCGAAGGATCCGCTCGAATATTTTCGCAAGCTCCGTTTCCACCAGAAGGTCGCCAGCGCCCGCGACTACGGCATATCGATCGAGTGAAGCGTGGTGTCCGATCGCCCCGTTATCATCCACACCGACGGCGCCTGCTCGGGCAATCCCGGCCCCGGCGGATGGGGCGCGATCCTCGATTGGAACGGCCACCGCAAGGAGATCAAGGGCGGCGATCCGGACACCACCAATAATCGTATGGAGTTGACCGCGGCGATCGCAGCGCTCGAGGCGCTCAAGCGGCCGTGCGCGGTCGAGCTCCACACCGACAGCCAATACCTGCGCCAGGGCATCACGAGCTGGATCAAGGCATGGAAGCGCAATGGCTGGCGCACCGCCGATCGCAAGCCGGTCAAGAATGTCGATCTGTGGCAGCGGCTCGATGCCGCGCTCGCGCATCATGAGGTGCGCTGGCATTGGGTGCGCGGCCATTCCGGCCACGACCTCAACGAGCGGGCCGACGCGCTCGCGCGCGAGGCCATCGGCGAATTGCGCGCCGCGCCGATTACCGGCGATGATGAGTGAGGATTTTGGCCTTCGCGGATGCCGAGCGAGTATGATCGGTGTCCGATTGTGTGATTACCAACGATATTGGTGTGATCCGGGAGCAGGCTAAAGAAGGAACGCCTCATCCTGAGGAGCCCGCGGCGCGGGTGTCTCGAAGGATGCATGGTTCGAAACGCGCAGCTTCGCTGCGCTCGTCACCATAAGGGCGAGGATAGCGCGTAGGGTGGGTAAGTGCCGGAAGGCGCGTAACCTACCGCCAGCAATGCTGCTATCTCCACGCCGGCCGATCCAAAGGCGCGCACGTTGTCCAGGGTGGGTTTGCGCTGAAGGTGCGTGGGCCCACCACCAACAGATCGTGCGCGCCAGAGCGTGCCGCTCGCCGCGCGCAATGACATTGCCTTCTCCCCGCTTGCGGGGAGAAGGTGGCGAGCGGCTATTGCCGCGAGCCGGATGAGGGGCGCTTCTCCTTGCTCGTGGGCTGTGGCCCCTCACCCGCCGCGCTTCGCGCGTCGACCTCTCCCCGCAAGCGGGGAGAGGTATTGCCGGACATGAGAGCGCCGTCGATTCAATTCGAGTGTGGCGCGCTCTAGCTGCCGCGGCTGGGGGTGTAGCCCATGCGGAAACCGCCCCAATGCCGACCGTCCACCATGATCGGAGCCGAACAGTCCTTCATCAGCACGAACTTGCCGCCGCCCATGTCGCGGCGATAGGTTTGCAGCAGAAACGGTTTGGCGTTGCGCCCAGCGGCAAGACCGGTGCGATCGTTGAAAATCCGGCGATTGCGGCAGTTCGCGGTGTTCCAGGTGACCTCGCCCGGCCGTTGCGGATGCGAGAATTTTCTGTTGTGGGTCGGCAGATAGCCGTTGCGGTCGACCGCCGCGCAGAACACGATCTGCGCGCTCTTGTCGAGGATCGGCTCCTGGATCGCCGGCAGCACGCGATCGCATAGCACGACAAAGCGCGTCGTCACCTGCTGGGGATCGGTGCCCGCGATCGGCACATAAGTCTCGTCGAACAGATCGAAGAGAGTGACCTCGCGGGCTGCGATCGCCGCTTCGAAGACCTGCGCCACCTTCTGCGCGGCATCAACCACAATGTCGACGAACGGCGTGTCGTCGGTTTCAATGCCGGCCTGCAGAGTGCTGAGCAGCAGCTCTTCGGTCTTGTGCAGGAGCTTGTTCACGCGTTCGTCGGCTTCGTGCAGATGGGTCGAGGATTGCTCGATATTGCCCGTCATGTTCTCGAAGGCGGTGGTGAGCGCGTCGCAGCGGTGTTGGATGTCTCCGGTCGACTCGACGATCTGGCGCATGTCGTCGCTCATCTTCGACATGGTCGGCCCGACCCGACCGATCACCTGGCGGATCGCCGTGGTGCCCGATTGCGCCGCATGGGCGCGCTTCACGGTGTCGAGAGAATCCGCCACTAGTTTGGCCGTTTGCTCGTTGAGGAATTTGAGGGTTGTTTCGATCTCGGAGGTCGCTTGCGACGTCTGCTTGGCGAGCGCCTTCACCTCTCCGGCGACGACGGCAAAGCCGCGGCCGGCATCGCCCGCACGCGCGGCTTCGATTGTGGCATTGAGCGACAGCAGGTTGGTCTGCCGCGCGATCGTTTGGATGCCAACGGCCGCCTTTCCGACATTTTCGAGGGCGCTGCGCAAGCCGTCGAGCTTGTCCTCGAAGGCGGCCGCCCCGCGTGCGAGCGCCGCGATTTCCGCCAGCGATTCTTCGACCGAGCGGTTCGACGCCTGCATTTCTTCGTGCGCCTCGTCGATGGCTTGCCCGGCATGCCCGGCAACGGCGCCGATACGGCGGGTGGAGCCGGTCAGCTCGGTCGCCGCATTGAACACGGCGCGGCATTCCGCAGTCAGGTCTCTCCCTCGCTTGTCGACGCTGCCGATATCTCCGGCGACGTCGGCGAGTTCGACCGACAGCATGCCGAGTTCGTGAGTCAGAGGGCGAACGATGTCGGCCGCGCTCGCGTCGGGCAATTTCCTCATGGCCATGTTGGCTTCGATCTATCGGGAGTTGAGTAATACCTTTATATAGCGCTTTGTGGGCTACTACAAAGTTAACTTCCCGGCAGTGCTACCATTCGTTTAATCTGAGGCGGGCGGTTTGGTCGGGGCAGAGCTATCGCCTTCGCTTGCGGGATAGGTCGCCCGCCGAGTGCTCGCACCTTTTGAATCAGAAAACGCCAAGACCAGTCCCAGCAAGCTGAAGAGGATGGAAAGATAACTAATTGTCATAATTCTCGTTTAATCGCGTTGGTTGTGACCATTCAGAGCAAATGGTCGAAAGCGAATCTCAAGGTGATTTTCGGCAATGTTCACAACGCCGATCGCGAAGCAGAACAATAGATAGCATATAGCAGAACAAGACTTATCGACGAAGAATATTCTGTGAAAAGGAGTTAAGTACCAGCCGCAGGATAACCCAATCGCAATCTGAAGGGTATGAAATAAAGGCCGTGCTATCTTCGAAGCAAGCTTGATTCCGTTGGGCCGCAACGCTCAAATATTTGTTTCTGATTCAAATATAATTATCGGCTTCCCGCCGCGGTGTTGCGCCCCGTCCGGCGGGACCGGCGCAGATTCGCGGCAAGCAGAGTGAGGGCTGCCGGCGTAACGCCGTCGATCCGGCCGGCCTGGCCGAGCGTTCGCGGACGGGTCGCGGCGAGCTTTTGGCGCACTTCGTTCGACAGGCCGGTGATGCCCGCATAATCGAGATCATCCGGGATCGAAAGCGCCTCGTCGCGCCGGAAGGCGGCGATGTCCGCGGCCTGCCGGCTGACATAGACCGAGTATTTCGCATCGATCTCGAGCTGCTCGGCGATCTTAGGCGGCAGCTCCGCGAGCTGCGGCCAGATGCGAGCGACCGCGGCAATGCCGATATCGGGAAAGCTCAGGAGATCGAATGCCGTCCGGCGCTGCCCGTCGCGCTTGAGGGCAAGGCCGAAGCGTTCGGCCTGTTGCGGCGTCAACGACACCGCGCGCGCATAATCGCGAGCGTCCGTCAGAGCTTGCATCTTGTCGCGGAAGCGCCGCGCGCGCTCGGGCGCAACGCAGCCGAGCTTGAGCCCGTGGTCGGTCAAGCGCTGGTCGGCATTGTCGGCGCGCAAGGTCAGCCGATACTCGGCGCGGGACGTGAACATGCGATAGGGCTCGCTGACCCCGCGGGTCACGAGGTCATCGATCATCACGCCGAGATAGGCCTGCGAGCGGTCGATCACGAAGACCGGACCGTTCCCTGCGCGCAAGGCCGCGTTCAGCCCTGCCAGCAGACCCTGGCCCGCAGCCTCCTCGTAGCCGGTTGTCCCGTTGATCTGGCCGGCGAGAAAAAGGCCCTTAAGCCGTTTGGCTTCAAGCGTCGGCTCGAGCTCGCGCGGATCGACGTGATCATATTCGATCGCATAGCCGGGCCGGGTGATCTCGGCGCGTTCGAGGCCAGGGATGGTCGCGACCAGCGCACGCTGCACCTCTTCCGGCAGCGCGGTCGAGATGCCGTTGGGATAGACCGTCGGATCGTCCAGTCCTTCCGGCTCGAGAAAGATCTGATGGCCGTCGCGCTCGCCGAAGCGCACGATCTTGTCCTCGATCGAGGGGCAATAGCGCGGTCCGCGGCTTTCGATCTGCCCGGAATACATCGGTGAACGATGCACATTGCCACGGATGATCCGGTGGGTTTCTTCGCTCGTGCGGGTGATGGCGCAGTCGACCTGGCGGTTTTCGATTTCGCCGGTCAGGGTGGAGAACGGCTCGGGCGGATCATCGCCCGGCTGGCTTTCGAGGCCCTGCCAATCGACGGTGCGGCCGTCGAGCCGCGGCGGCGTCCCGGTCTTGAGGCGCGCGAGCGCAAAGCCGAGTGAAGCGAGCGAGCGGGCGAGCCCCAAGGACGGCGCCTCGCCCATGCGTCCGGCGGGAATGGTGCGCTCGCCGATATGGATCAGCCCGCGCAGGAAAGTGCCGGTCGTCAGCACCAGCGCGCCGGCGCCGAGCGTGCGGCCGTCCGCAAGGATCACGCCCGTGACCCGACCCTCGGTCCAGGTCAGGTCATCGGCCTCGCCTTCGATAACGTTGAGGTTCGCGGTCTCGCGGATCGCCTGCTGCATCGCCGCCGCATAGAGCCTGCGGTCGGCCTGCGCGCGCGGCCCGCGCACCGCCGGGCCCTTGCGACGGTTGAGCATGCGGAACTGGATTCCGCCGCGATCGGCAACGCGACCCATCAGGCCGTCGAGCGCATCGATCTCGCGCACGAGATGGCCCTTCCCCAGCCCGCCGATCGCCGGGTTGCATGACATCGCCCCGATCGTGTCGAAGCGATGGGTGACGAGCGCGGTCGCCGCGCCCATGCGCGCGCTTGCTGCCGCCGCTTCGCAGCCGGCATGGCCCCCGCCTATGACGATGACGTCGAACCGCCGATCCATGCCGACATTCCCGAGTGATCCCGAGCGTGCAAAACAAGGGGTGTTTCACGTGAAACAATGACCGGCCCGGATAGCTCAAGGTCCTCTTCTTAACCGCATGACCCTACTGCGCCGGACCGTGCGGCCCTATCACTTCCCGATGCAGAAATCACGAAATATGACGTCGAGGATATCCTCCACGTCGACGCGCCCGACCAGCCGTCCGAGTGCGCGGGCAGCGAGCCGAAGCTCCTCGGCAATCATCTCCTCCCGGTCGGTCGCCGGCTCGGCAAGGGCGCGGTCGAGCGCGGCCACCGTCTCCTCCAGTGCCAAACGGTGACGCTCGCGCGTGATTAGCGCGGGCTCGGTGCCGCCCACGAACTTCGCCGCGAAGGATTCGAGCGCACTCATCAGGGCCTGCATGCCTTCGCCCGTGCGCGCCGATATCAAGAAGCCGCGATGGTCCGCCGAGGATGCGATTTTGCCCCATGCATTGTCCGTCGATTCGATCAGGTCGACCTTGTTCAGAACGATCCAGCTTGGCCTCTTGCCGATTTCGTCGGGAAGGCCCGTCGTGCCCTGCGCGGCCGCGACGTCCATGATCCACAAGACGAGGTCGGCTTCGGCCGCGCGCGCCCGCGCCCGTCGTGTTCCCTCCTGCTCGACCGGATCCTCGCTCTCGCGGATTCCGGCCGTGTCCAGCACCGTCACCGGCAGACCCCCGAGGTCGAGATGGACCTCGATGACGTCCCGGGTGGTTCCAGGATGGGGCGAGACGATCGCGGCGTCCCGCCGCGCGATCGCGTTGATGAGGCTCGACTTGCCGGCATTGGGCGGACCTGCAATGGCAACGACAAGGCCCTCGCGCACCCTTTCCCCGCGGTGCCGATCCGACAACGCGTCCGCCATCTCCGCCCGCAGCGCCCGCACCATTGCCAGCGCCGGCGCAGTCAGATCCTCCGGAACATCCCCTTCGTCGGAAAAGTCGATGCGCGCCTCAATCAGCGCCAGCGCGGATATCAGCGTTTCACGCCAGGTCTCAGTTCGATCTCCCAGCATCCCGCGGAGCTGACGAACCGCTTGCCGTCTTTGTCCCTCGGTGTCCGCGGCGATCAGATCCGCGAGCCCCTCGACTCTTGTGAGATCGAGCTTACCGTTCTCGAAAGCCCGCCGCGTGAACTCGCCCGGCTCCGCCGCCCGACAGTTTTCGAGGGCGCCGAGCACGCTAAGCACGGCCGTAACGACTGCCCTGCCCCCATGGAGATGCAGTTCGGCGACATCTTCACCGGTCGCACTGCCCGGCGCCGGGAACCAGAGCGCAAGCGCTTCGTCGATAATGTCGCCGCTCACCGGATCGCGCACGCAAGCGAGCGCGGCCTTGCGTGGCTCGGGGGCTTTTCCGATCAGCGCACCGAGAGCCGTACCCGCACCCGGCCCCGAGATGCGCACCACTGCGATCGCCGCCGGTGGCCGCCCCGTCGACAAACCAAAAATCGTATCGCGTTCGAGCACGCCCGAATCCTAACCCCGGCCTTTCCTCGCCCTTGGCCAATCCCGACCAACCCGGATCGCCAAAGCCCCTGCAAAATCGGTCGTCTTCATCTGCTTGTTTCACGTGAAACAACCGGACCGACGTCATCCGGTACAGTGGACGACAAGGCACCGTCGCAATTGCCCTCCATCCATCCACCCGAACGGCTTCGCGTCGACATTCCCGAGCGCCGAGTGTTCTCGTCACCCAATCCGTTGCTATCCCAACTGTCGCGTCAATTCGCCATTCTTTCGGGATCGGTCTACCTGATTAGGTTCTCCAAGCTAGTGTTTCCTTCTCTGACGGTCCGATCCCGGACCGTCAGGTAAGGAACACTAGCTAATCCGTTACTTTGTGATCCGGCACCAACACAATGAGACGAGCCCAAGCGTTGGTGCCGCATCACTAGCCACGATCCTCTCTTTGTTTGGTCGCATGATCTTGTCCGAAGAGCCTGCCGACTTTGCGGGATCATGCGTCCTAATCGGGCGGTCGCGTTTTCTATGGCGAACCGGTTCCCACTTCGCCGGAAAACGCTCTAGCCGAAGGCGGAGCCCATGACAGCCGACCTCACGCATGAAAACCGGCTCGCCCGCGAGACGAGTCCGTATCTCCTTCAGCACAAGCATAATCCGGTCGACTGGTGGCCCTGGGGGCCTGAGGCCCTCGCCGAAGCGAAAAGCACGGGCAAGCCGATCCTCTTATCCGTCGGCTATGCCGCCTGTCACTGGTGCCATGTGATGGCACATGAGAGCTTCGAGGACAAAGCAACCGCGGCGGTCATGAACGAGCTGTTCGTCAACATCAAGGTCGACCGCGAGGAACGCCCCGACATCGACCACATCTACATGTCGGCGCTCCATTACCTCGGCCAGCAGGGCGGCTGGCCGCTCACCATGATCCTCACCCCGGAAGGCGAGCCGGTCTGGGGCGGCACCTACTTTCCCAACAAGGCACGTTACGGCCGACCCTCCTTCGTCGACGTGCTGCGCGAAATCGCCCGCCTGTTTCGCGACGAGCCCCACCGCGTCGAGCACAATCGCAAAGCCCTCATGGAGCGTCTTGCCGAAAAAGCGCAAGCCGAGGGACGGGTATCCTTGGGACTCGCCCAGCTCGACAACATCGCCGAGCAACTTGCCGGCGCAATCGACGCCGCCCAAGGCGGGCTGCGTGACGCGCCGAAATTTCCCCAATGCTCGATGCTCGAATTCCTGTGGCGCGCCGGTCAGCGCGCCGACCGTGCCTTGGCCCCAACACCGGGCGTGCCTTCGGCTCCCGAGAGCAATGCCTATTTCGACCTCGTGACGCTCACGCTTGAGCGCATGTGCGAGGGCGGCATCTACGATCATCTCGGCGGAGGTTTTTCCCGCTATTCGGTCGATGAACGTTGGCTCGTCCCGCACTTCGAGAAGATGCTCTATGACAATGCTCAGCTTCTCGAGCTGCTGGCACTGGCGCATGCGCGCACGGGTCACCCGCTGTTCCGCCAGCGCGCGTACGAGACGGTTGCCTGGCTCGAACGCGAGATGACCACCGCTGACGGCGCGTTTTGTGCTTCGCTCGACGCCGACTCGGAGGGTGAAGAGGGCAAATTCTATGTCTGGACGCCCGACGAGATCGCCGGTGCTCTGCCGCCTGCGGACGCAGCCTACTTTGCCGGTCGCTATGACGTCACTGCATCCGGCAACTTCGAGCATCGCAATATTCTGAACCGGCTGCGGCGGCTGGACGACTTCGCCCGCACCCGCGCCGGTGAGAGTTTCACCCTTGCCCCGATCGATGCCGAGGAGGAGCGCCGTCTTGCACCGCTGCGCGAAAGCCTTCTCGCCGCCCGGTCCCATCGCATCCGTCCAGGGCTCGACGACAAGGTCCTCGCCGATTGGAACGGCCTGATGATTGCAGCGCTTGTGAACGCCGGGCTGCTGCTGGACGAGCCCCATTGGCTCGCGCTTGCCCGCCGCGCCTTCGATTTCATCGCCCGCACCATGACCCGAAACGACCGCCTCGGCCATTCCTGGCGTGCCGGTCGGCTGCTCTATCCGGGTCTTGCTTCAGACTTCGCCGCCATGATCCGCGCGGCGCTCGCGCTGTTCGAGGCGACAGCCGAGCCCGCCTATCTTGATCGCGCTTTGGCCTGGCAGCGCGCGTTCGACCGTCACTATGCCCACCCCGGCACCGGTGGGTATTACCTGACGGCCGACGATGCCGAGGGGCTGATCGTCCGCCCCGACACGACCTATGACGAAGCAATCCCGAACCCGAACAGCCTTGCCGCCCAGAACCTCGTTCGCCTCGCGGCGCTCACCGGCGATCCCGCTTGGCGCGAGCGCACCGACCGGCTGTTCGACGGGCTATTGCCGATTGCAGTCCCTAATCTCTTTCCGCATCAAAGCCTTCTGAACGCCCTCGACCTCCGTCTTCGCGCAGCAGAGATCGTTATTGTGCGCGAAGAAGCGCACAATGGACCCTTGTTTGTTGCAGCGCAGCATATCCCCTTCGATGAGAGGATTATCCTTCGGGTAACCAAAGCAGACGATTTATCCCCGTCACACCCCGCGCGTGACAAAATCGCTGCGGTCTCGGGCAGCGCAGCTTTTGTCTGTGTGGACGCGCGCTGCTCGTTGCCGGTCACCGACCCCGATCAGATTGCCGAGACCATCAAGGCGATGCGGGGTTAGAGGACGATCCCGAATAGCCGCACGCGCCTCGGACAAGAGCGATTATTCGGTTCCGGCCGATCACGAATCTGAGGGGAGCACGAGCTTCAGTGCCGGTATCGTTGTTCACCGACCCGATCGGTCCGAAAAGGAACAAAGAGAAGCATCAGTTTTTTTAAGTTTTCGATCGATCTTGGACCATCGGCCTTACCTCGATCCCATACCTCTCATTCTCACGTATTCATCGATTCGAAGAATTCGGCGTTGTTCTTGGTGTTCCGGAACTTGTCGAGCAAGAAATCAATCGCATCCATGACACCCATCGGGTTGAGAATGCGACGCAAGACGTAGATCTTCTTGAGCTGGTCAGCCGGAGTGAGCAGTTCTTCCTTGCGGGTGCCCGACCGGGTGATGTCGATCGCCGGAAATGTTCGTTTGTCCGCCACCTTGCGGTCGAGGATGAGCTCCGAATTACCCGTGCCCTTGAACTCTTCGAAGATCACTTCGTCCATGCGGCTGCCGGTATCGATCAGCGCCGTCGCGATGATGGTCAGCGAACCGCCCTCTTCGATGTTCCGCGCCGCGCCGAAGAACCGTTTCGGCCGCTGCAGCGCATTGGCATCGACACCGCCTGTGAGCACCTTGCCCGAGGACGGCACAACCGTGTTGTACGCTCGACCCAAGCGCGTGATCGAATCGAGCAGGATCACGACGTCCCGTTGATGTTCGACCAGGCGCTTAGCCTTCTCGATCACCATCTCGGCGACCTGCACATGGCGCGAGGCCGGTTCATCGAAGGTCGAGGAGATCACCTCGCCCCTCACCGACCGCTGCATGTCGGTCACTTCCTCCGGCCGCTCGTCGATCAGCAGCACGATCAGATAGCACTCCGGATGGTTGGCGGTGATCGAGTGCGCGATGTTCTGCAGCAGCACGGTCTTGCCGGTCCGCGGCGGCGACACGATCAGCCCGCGCTGGCCTTTGCCGATGGGCGCGACGATATCGATCACCCGTGCCGACAGATCCTTGCGCGTCGGATCCGCGATCTCCATCTGCAACCGCTCGTCCGGATAGAGCGGTGTTAGATTGTCGAAATTGATTTTGTGTCGTGCCTTGTCCGGCTCTTCGAAATTGATCGTGTTGACCTTGAGCAGGGCGAAGTAGCGCTCGCCTTCCTTCGGACTGCGAATCTGGCCTTCGATCGTATCGCCGGTGCGCAGTCCGAAGCGCCTGATCTGCGAGGGCGATACATAGATATCGTCCGGCCCCGGCAGGTAATTCGCCTCAGGCGCGCGGAGAAATCCGAAACCGTCCTGCAAAACTTCGACCACGCCCTCGCCGATGATCTCGACATCGCGCTGGGCAAGCTGTTTGAGAATCGCGAACATCAGCTCCTGCTTGCGCATCGTCGAGGCGTTCTCGACCTGATGCTCGTCGGCAAAAGCCAGCAATTCGACGGGAGATTTGACCTTTAGGTCCTGCAGCTTCATTTCCCGCATGCGGGTGATCCTGTGCGTCGACCGGGGCAAGGCCCACCGACGCTGAAAAAGGGGGGAATGCACAGGTATTGGACGACCGGGCTTACGCCTCTAGACCCCGACGCGCGACGCGGTCCGACCGGACCTTGCTCGATTGCATCTGCCTGCGTTCTGGGAAGGTGGCCCCAACATAGGTAAACAGCGCAGTTCGCGCAAGAGACAGCACGACGCGTTCATCACATTGCCTTGACGAAAGCCCGGCTGCCCTCCTTACTCACCGCCCGCGGACCCGCTTGAGCATCTGCTCGACATGGTTGATCGGCGTCTCCGGCAGAATGCCGTGACCGAGATTGAAGACGAACGGCCCATTGCTGAATGCCGACAGCACCGTATCAACTTCCCGCTCCAGCGCTTCTCCCCCCGCCAACAAGACCAGCGGATCGAGATTGCCCTGCACGGGAAGCCGACTTTGCACCTGATCGCGGGCAAAGTCCCGGTCGATCGCCCAGTCGAGACCGACGGCGTCAACGCCGGTCCGTTCGATATATTGCGGAAGCATCGTACCCGCCCCGCGTGGAAAACCGATGATTCGCGCTGACGGAACCTGCTGGCGCACACCCGCGACAATTCTCCGCATGGGCTCCACGCACCAAGCCTCGAACTCCTTTGGCGGAAGGACCCCCGCCCAGGTGTCGAACACCTGGACGGCATCAACGCCTGCTTCCAACTGTGCCACAAGATAATCGATCGAGGCATCCACCAAGGTGTCGATCAGTCGAGAAAACAGTTCTCTTTCTCGATACGCCATGACCCGCGCCGGCGCTTGATCCGGCGTGCCTTCCCCCGCAACCATGTAGGTTGCGACCGTCCACGGCGCCCCACAGAACCCGAGAAAGACCACCTCCGCCGGCAAAGCCGGACGGATCAGCCGGATAGCCTCGAACACAGGCTCCAGCACCGACAGGTTCAACCCCCGTGTGAGGCCCTCGATGTTCTTGCTGTCGACAACCGGAGCAAGTTGCGGCCCTTCACCTGCAAGGAATTTCACCGACTGTCCGAGTGCGTGCGGTATGACCAGAATGTCCGAGAACAGGATTGCCGCATCGAGCCCGAACCGCCGAATGGGTTGAAGCGTCACCTCGGCTGCGAGTTCCGGCGTGAAGCACAGGTTGAGAAAACCTCCCGCCTGTTCCCGGACGGCACGATACTCAGGAAGGTAGCGTCCCGCCTGTCGCATCATCCAGACGGGTGGAATTGCTGTCGTTCGTCCTGAAAGGACGCTCATCATTGCGCTTTGATCGCGGGGATTCGTTTCCATCTTACTTCAAACAATCAAGAATTATCTTATTGTTGAGTCTGTTAGGCGCTGGATAAGGCTGATACACGGTCATGCACAAGGCCACGATTCTACCCCCTTTGTTATGCACCTGATGTCCCGTTTTCTCCGTCGGACCTTGACAAGAGAATCGCGCTCTTCGCTTGATGTTAGCTGTCGTTCCCTCGACCGATGACAGGATCCGGCGTTGCCCACAATGCGCTATCTTGATTGGGGTAGGATTTTCCCGAACTGTGAACATGTGCGCTGAGCCGACCGGGATGGGGGCTTCTTGCCCGAATCGCGGTTCCGTCCTGAGTTCTCCCGGCTCGTCCACAGTCGATGATGGGTGCAATGACGTCTAAGCCGTCGAGTTTCTTCCACTTGCATCTGATTTCCGATTCCACCGGCGAGACGCTCGTCACGGTCGCGCGCGCCGCGCGGGCCCAATATACCAATGTATCGGCCGTGGAGCACGTCTATCCGGCGGTGCGTAACAACAAGCAGCTCGACCAGGTCCTGGCCGGCATTGAGGAGGAGCCAGGTGTCGTTCTCTACACCCTGCTCGATGATGTCCTCATCCGCCGGCTTGAGGACAAATGTCAAGACCTGGGCTTGCCTTGCTTATCTATCCTTGGTCCGGTCTTGCAGTTGTTCCAGTCTCATCTTGCGACCGAATCGACGCAGCGGATCGGAGCTCAGCACGTTCTCGACTCCGAATATTTTAAACGCATGGACGCGCTGCACTACACGATGATGCATGACGACGGCCAGTTGACCGACGACCTCGAAAGAGCGGATGTGGTCCTGGTGGGCGTGTCGCGAACCTCGAAAACGCCGACCTCGATCTATCTCGCCAATCGTGGGGTGAAGACAGCGAATGTCCCGCTTGTCCCGGGCGTTCCGGTTCCTGCGCAGCTTGAGGCCTTGCAGCGACCGCTTGTGATCGGGCTTTATGCCACTCCGGAGCGGATCGTACAGATCAGGCAGAACCGCATTCTTGGCCTTAATGCCGGCAAAGAGGATGGCCAATATGTCAATCGTGACGCCGTTGCCGAAGAAGTGATATTCTCGCGCCGGTTATGCGCCAAGCACAACTGGCCGATTATCGATGTAACGCGGCGTTCGATCGAAGAGACCGCTGCCGCGGTCATCGCGTTGCTGAGAGATCGGCGCCGTCAGACGATATCCTGACCAACCCTTGGTACCATCGATGTTATGGCGCGGGGCTTATCCCTTGGTGCTCGCGTCGACCAGTCGGATTCGCCGCATCTTGCTTGAGGATGCCGGCATTCCGATCGAGCCGATCGCACCGGAAGTCGACGAAAGGGCTGCGGAGCTCCGGGCCGGCCGGATGACGGCACACGAGACCGCCCTCCTTCTTGCCCGTGAGAAGGCGCGCTCCATCGGCATTCCCTGCGCCGGTCAATTCGTGCTCGGCGCCGACCAGACGCTTGCGCTCGGCCGTGCGCGTTTCACCAAGCCGATCGATATGGAAGCGGCACGCGAGCAGTTGCGGGCCCTTAGCGGGCGCACGCACGAACTGTGCTCGGCGATCGCCATCGCCAAGGACGGCCGGATCATCTACAGCCATTGCGAGGTCGCGCGCATGACCATGCGGTCCTTGTCCGAACGGTTCCTGGACGCCTATCTGGAAGCGGCCGGCTCAACGGTGACGGCGAGCGTGGGCGCCTATCAGCTCGAGACGCTTGGAATTCACCTGTTTGAGCGGATCGAGGGAGACCATTTTACTATCCTTGGGCTTCCGCTGCTCCAACTGCTCAGTTTCCTGCGCCGCGAAGGATGCCTTGCCGCATGAGATCAGCGAAATGATCGTGATCGGTCTCACGGGGTCCGTCGGCATGGGCAAGTCGGCAACGGCGCGCATGTTCGCCGAAGCCGGGGTGCCGGTTCATGACGCCGATACCGCTGTTCACAGATTGTATGAAGGCGAGGCGGTCGCTCCGATCGAGGCAGCTTTTCCAGGCGTCACCGATGGCCACCGTGTCGATCGGGAAAAGCTCGCGCGGCGCGTCGTCAATGACAAAGCCGCGCTCAGGCAGCTCGAAGCGATCGTCCACCCCATGGTCCGCCGCGAAGAGGAGCTCTTCCTGGCGAAGGCGCAGGCAGATGGGGCCCGTTTTGTGCTGCTCGACATTCCGTTGCTGTTCGAGACCAAGGCCGACGATCGGGTCGATGTCGTTGTCGTCGTCTCCGCGCCATTCGCTCTACAGCGAGACCGGGTCCTTGCGCGTCCGGGCATGACCGAGGAGAAGTTCACCAGCCTGCTCGCCCAGCAGCTTCCCGACGCGGAAAAACGCAAGCGCGCCGATTTTGTCGTGGATACCTCGCAGGGCTTCGATTCCGCCCGCGCCCAGGTTCGTGCCATTCTGCAGCAATTGGAGAAAACGCTGAATCGGTCCAAGTCGACGCCGACATTGGGTTGAACGGCCAAAGCATGATCCTGAAAAGCCGGCAGACTTTTCGGACAAGATCATGCGACCAAACAAGGAGAAAGAGTGCGCGGTTGATTGAGGCTGAAGCCATCGCGCTCTAGACGAGGGGACGGGTGCTGCGGGAAATCGTGTTCGACACCGAAACGACAGGGCTCGATGCCTATCGCGGTGATCGGCTGATCGAGATCGGCTGTGTTGAGCTTGTCAACCGGATCCCCACCGGCCAGACATTCCATCGTTATGTCAATCCGGAACGCGATGTTCCGGCGGGCGCCTTCGCCATCCACGGCCTGTCGAGCGATTTTCTCAAGGACAAGCCGCTGTTCGCCGAAGTCGCCCACGATCTCCTGGCGTTCATCGCCGATGCGCCGCTGATTGCGCATAATGCGGCATTCGATCTCGGTTTTCTCAATGCCGAACTGGAACGCATTGCGCTTCCCCAGATTGCTCGTGCCCGGCTTATCGACACCTTGCTGCTTGCCCGGCGCAAATATCCCGGCGGGCAGAATCGCCTCGACGATTTGTGCTCGCGCTTCGGGATCGACAATTCACGGCGGACCAAGCATGGGGCTCTGCTCGACGCCGAGTTGCTTGCCGAGGTCTATCTCGAATTGATCGAGGCGCGTCAGGCGCAACTTGGCCTTGAGACCGCCACGGCAGCGCCGGTCGTTGCAACGACCTCGATCGCCGCGCCAAGGACCCGGGCGGTCGTTCTTCTTCCGCTGCTCACAAATGAAGAGCGCGCAGCGCATCGCGAGTTTCTGGCAACTTTGGGCCCGCAGGCGGTCTGGCTCGATTATCTCAAGCCCGCGGAAATCGAACCCGGGCCGGGCGACGTCACGAAAGCCGCTGGTTGAGGCCGTCGCGCCCCCGAGCATGATCCCGAAAAGCTGACAGGTTTTTGGGCAGGATCGCGCGACAAAACAAATTGAGGAAGCTGTCGCCGCGCCGGTCGAGCGCCGATCTGCAGGTTCACTCCTGCGAAGGCGGCGGCTGTTCCGGCTGGCCCTGGGCGCCCATCTTCTGCTGATAAAGCGCGACGAAATCGATGGGGTCGAGCAATAGCGGGGGGAAGCCGCCATTGACCACCGAACTCGCGACGATCTCGCGAGCGAAGGGGAACAAAAGCCGCGGGCACTCGATCATCAGGAGCGGGGGAACATTGTCCTGCGGGATGTTCTGCAGCCGGAAGACGCCGGCGTAAAGCAGATCGAATCCAAACAGCACGGAGCCGGAGACCTCGGCTTTGCCTTCGAGCTTGAGTTCCACCTCGAAGTCGGTGTTCGACATCGGCTTGGTATTGACGTTGATCTGCACGCTGATCGTCGGCTGCTGAGGCGGTTGCATCAGCGCGCGCGGGGCGTTCGGGTTCTCGAACGAGAAATCCTTTACGAACTGGGCAAGAACGTTGAACGAAGGTCCTTGCGGGGGTTGCTGCGGCTGCTGCGGCCGTGCCGGCTCATCCCCGCCATTGGTGGTCGTGGACATATCGTCTCCTTGCCGCTCCTGGTATTTTCGCGCCTGCGAATGCCGCGCGTCGGCACCGTGGCTAACACAGCCTTCAAGATGTCACAAGAAGCCTTGCCGCACGGCGGATCAGGGGTCCGTAGCTCGTCCCGAGGGGGGGTAAGGGCATGAAATAAGGCCCACCACCGTCCGTGGACCCAGGCGCGCCAGAGCATGATCCCCGAAAAACTGGCTGACTTTTCGAGCAAGATCATGCGACCAAACGAAGAAAAAGCGAACGCGGTTGAATCAAGCGCAAGCAATCGCGCGCCAGGGAAGACCGCGGCTCCGAGGCAAAACCCGCGATGAGCAGGCGAGAACGACTGCCTGTATCCAAGGAAGCCGAAAATCCGCCATGATCCGGTTGTGGGACATCAGTCCGGTGTGACCGTTCGTAAGACCGGTTGAGGGTTGGCGAGGCGTGCGCGCTGGGTTAAGCTCAAAACTTGAAGCGTTGTGGCGGCTACCTCTAGTGTGATGGCGCAAGCGTGCCTAGATCACGTCAAAGGAACCGGCGTGATCATACCGTGTTGGCCCTTTAGTGGCGTGCCGATCCGTCCTGACCTCTGCGAGAGCGTGTGAGACGTGTTCGATATCTATACCATAATATTCCTGGCGCTCGCCGTGTTCATTTTCCTGCGGCTGCGCAGCGTTCTTGGCCAACGGACCGGGCGGGAGCGACCGCCTTATGATCCGTTCTCGGCACGCGACACCGTCCGAAACGGGCCGGGGGACAAAGTCGTTGCGCTTCCTCCGCGCGGCGCCGACGCGGTGGCAAAGCCGACAGAGCAGGCGGACCTCGCCGAATCAGCGGAACAGTGGAAGGACATTGTTCCACCTGGATCGTCCGCCGCAGCCGGGCTTCGCGCCATCGTCTCGCAGGACCCGAGCTTCGACCCCCAGCATTTTCTGACTGGCGCGCGTGCCGCCTATGAGATGATCGTGACCGCCTTTGCCGACGGGGACAGGCGGGCGCTCAAGAACCTGTTGTCCAAGGAAGTGTTCGACGGGTTCGACGCAGCCATCTACGACCGCGAGAACCAGGGCCATCGGGCCGAGACCCGGTTCGTCTCCATCGATACCTGCGAGATCATCGGTGCAGAGCTGCGCGGCAAGAACGCTCAGGTTACCCTGCGGTTCGTCTCGCAACTCATCTCGGTGACGCGGGATCGGCTGGGCAATGTGGTCGAAGGAAATCCAGACAAGGTGACCGAGGTCACCGACGTTTGGACCTTCGCACGCGATGTGTCTTCGCGCGATCCCAACTGGAAGCTGGTGGCGACCGAAGCCGGGCAATAGGATAGTCTCCGGCCAGGCCTTTCCCATGACGATCGCGGCGGCGATGGGCGTGCGGATGCCGTACCGGCTTCGACTCGTATTCGCCCTGAGCGTTGTCTTTGCCGTTGCCGCCCAGGTTGCGGCGACCTGCCGCGGCGCGATCGCGTCCGGCCGAGACCCGGTGGCGGTCGTCGACATGGGGGCATCTCACTCCCGATCCAAATCGGCTGGCGAGCCACGAGTGTTGCGCATCGAGAATGCGCAGCTCGAGCCTATCGGCTTTGCCGATCTCGACAATTGGCGAGGCGATGACCACGCCAGCGCCTTCGCGGCTTTCCTTGCGAGCTGCCGGCCGCTTGCCCGAGGAAGGGCGACCGATTCACGCCCATTGCGCACGGCCCTGATCTCGGTATGCCGGCGCGCGCTCGCTGCGGGCGCCCTGCCGAGCGATGAGGCTCGCTTGTTCTTCGAGCGCAATTTCCGCCCGCTGCGGATCGCAAAGCTCGGCGACAGTGCCGGGTTTCTCACCGGCTACTACGAACCGGTCGTCGACGGTTCACGCTTCCCAACGGGCATCTTCACGGTACCACTTCACCGGCGCCCACCCGATCTGCTCGCGCCGGGCACGCCGCCCGATCGGCCCTTCCCCAATCGGGGGCGCGTCGTTCGCGTCACGCCCACGGGGGATCATGTGCCCTATTACGACCGCGGCGAGATCGAGGGTGGCGCGTTGGACGGTCGGCGCCTCGAAATCTGCTGGCTCAGGAGTTGGTCCGATGCGTTCACCATCCAGATCCAAGGGTCGGCACGGATACGGCTTGAGGACGGCACGATGCTGCGCGTCAACTATGACGGCTTCAACGGCTATCCCTATACCGCGATCGGCCGCGTCCTGATCGATCGCAACATTATTCCCCGCGAGGAGATGTCGATGGCGCGCATCGGGGAATGGATGGCCGCCCATCCCGAAGAAGCCAAAGAGGTCCGGCGGCACAACCGTTCCTATGTGTTCTTCCGCGTTGTCGGGCTGGCAGACGAGGAGGGGCCGCTCGGCGGGCAGGGCATTCCGCTCACGGCCGGTCGCTCCATCGCGGTCGATCGAAGGCTCCACGCCTATGGCACGCCATTCTTCATCGAGGCCGAGCTGCCGCTCACCGGGCCACGTTCGGCCGATCCTTTTCGCCGCACGATGATTGCGCAGGATACCGGCTCCGCCATCATCGGGCCGGCACGCGGCGACCTCTACTTCGGTGCGGGCGACGAAGCCGGGCGGATCGCCGGCCGCATTCGACAGCCGGGACGTTTCGCCATGCTGGTGCCGCGCGAGATCGATCCGGTCGCGGCAGGCGCACGCATGCCCTTGCCGCGCGCGCGGCCCATGTCCGAGTCCAAAGAGGGACCCTCGACGAAGGGACCGTCACGGAAACTTCGCCGATCGAAGCCGAAACAGTCATCGCGTTGAGAGGACGATGCCGAAAAGCCGGCGGGTTTTTCGGACAAGATCATATTAAAAAACAAGGAGAAAAGGAGCACGATTGATTCAGTAAAAAACAATCGTGTTGAGTGTTTTTGTTGGTCGCGTTTTTGTGCAGCGAACCGGGTCGCCGCCGCCGGATCGAGCCCAGGGGCGGCTTCGCTCGAAAACGCTCCTACAAGACACAGGCGGGCGAAGCCGATGAAGCGCAGGCTCACCGAGGAGGAACGTCGGCTATGGTCAGGCGCGATGCGCTCGGTCCGTCCGTTGCGGCCGAGCGGAACGGCGCACGGATTGTCCGATTCGCCGCCGACTTCCGCGCCGACGATCACGGGGCACGAAGGCGCATACAAGCCGAGCGAGGCAAGCCGGCCGGAGCATGCAGGTCGCGCGGGACCCGCCCTGCCGCTTGCGCCCCTCGCCCGACGGGAAAGGCAGCGGCTCTCGCGAGGCCGTTCTGCGATCGATGCGCGAATGGATCTTCATGGCCTGACTCAGGCGCAAGCGCATAGGGCGCTGTTGAACTTCCTGCGACGCGCACAAGGGGAGGGGGCGAGATTCGTCCTCGTCATCACCGGCACCGGGGCACGCGGGAGCGAAGACGAGCGCGGCGTGTTGCGGCGGCAGGTGCCGCAATGGCTCGGCCTGCCGGAATTCCGTCCATACGTCGTCGGTTTCGAATCCGCCCATGCCGCGCATGGCGGCGCCGGCGCGCTCTATGTCAGGCTTCGGCGAGCGCGGGCTTGACGGACGTGGCGGACATTGCGCTGACGTCGATTATTGCCGCGAAAGAAGACAAAAATGCAATCGTTCTTATGCTGTTGGATCGCCGCTGCAACCGAGAGCGCGCGATGGCTTCAGGTTGAATCAACCGCGTCGTTTTTTCTCACATGATCTTGTCCGAAAAATCTGTAAACTTTTCGAGAGTCATGCTCTAAAAAAACCCGGCCGTGCACGCCTTTTCCAGTATGGGCTAATAGCATTGAGTTATTCGCGCACCACATAGGGAAACTGATGACGACAACAACAATTACCGAACAAGAACTGGCTGATGCACGCAAAGTTTGGGGCAATGCGCTCGTGGCCGTCGCCAAGGCTTTTGAAGCCGATGGCATCGATGGCGCGACCAAGGTGGCCAATGGCGCCTTGGACGGGGCCTATGGATACAATCTCGGTCCGGTCTTGTTCAAACCGACTTTAGCCAGCGGTGAGCAAACCTTCCGTACGACCCGCGAAGGCGCGTTGGCTTACTTTGTCGGACACAATCCGGCTTATCCGAATGATGGTGGTTTTGGCCTGAAGGGCTGGCGCACTGTCGAGAGCCAAACCGCTGCAAGTTTCATCCAAGGCGACGTCGCCATGTGGATGGGCTGGGTCATCCTGACCGACAAAGACGGTAATGTTACAAAGGTAGACAAAAGCTGGGGCTACAAGAAAGATGCCGAAGGCACGTTACGCATCGTCTTGCATCACTCTTCATTGCCCTACCAACCTTAAATACGCTCAGCAGAAGGCCACAGCGTTTAATCTTCGAAAAGCAAGCGGCGTGCACTTTTGTGCAGGCCGCTTTTTTTGCGCTTTCCGGTCCGCGGGAAAACGCTTCACCAAAGAACATTCTACAGAATGAACCGGCTCAGATCGGCGTTCTTTGCGAGCTCTTCGACACGGCTTGTGACATAATGTCCGTCGATGGTCATGGTCTCGCCGCGTCGGTCGGGTGCGGTGAAGGAAATCTCGTCGAGCACCCGCTCCATCACCGTCTGCAGGCGGCGCGCACCGATATTCTCGACCGAGGAATTGACCTGGACCGCGACATCGGCGATCGCGTCGATCGCCTCGGACGCAAACTCAAGCGTGACGCCTTCGGTTGCGAGCAGGGCGGTATATTGCTTGATCAGCGACGCCTCGGTCTCGGTCAGGATGCGCCGGAAGTCGTCGCGCGTGAGCGGTCGCAATTCCACCCGGATCGGCAGGCGGCCCTGCAGCTCGGGCAGCAGGTCGGACGGTTTGGTGAGATGAAACGCGCCGGAGGCGATGAACAGGATATGGTCGGTCTTCACCGCGCCGTGCTTGGTGGAGACCGTGGTGCCTTCGATCAGCGGCAAGAGGTCGCGCTGCACGCCCTCGCGTGAGACGTCGGCGCCGACGCGCCCTTCGCGGCCGGCGATCTTGTCGATCTCGTCGAGAAACACGATGCCATTGTTCTCGACCGCCTTGATCGCTTCCTGCACGAGCTGATCCTGGTCGAGCAGCTTGTCGGACTCCTCATTGATGAGGACATCATAGGAGTCCTTGACGGTGACGCGGCGGGTCTTGGTACGGCCGCCGCCGAGCTTGCCGAAAATGTCGCCGATCGAGATCGCGCCCATCTGTGCGCCTGGCATGCCGGGAATCTCGAACATCGGCATGCCCCCGCCGGACGCCTGCACCTCGATCTCGATCTCCTTGTCCGCGAGCTCGCCCGCGCGCAGCTTCTTGCGGAAGGTCTCTTTGGTCGAGGCGCTGGCATTCGGACCGACCAGGGCATCGACCACGCGATCCTCGGCGGCGAGATAGGCCCGCGCCTGCACCTCCTTGCGCTTCTTCTCGCGGGCAAGCGCGATGCCGACCTCGACGAGGTCGCGCACGATCTGCTCGACGTCGCGCCCGACATAGCCGACTTCGGTGAATTTGGTGGCCTCGACCTTGATGAAGGGGGCTCCGGCGAGCCTGGCGAGCCTCCGGGATATCTCGGTCTTGCCGACGCCGGTCGGGCCGATCATCAGGATATTCTTCGGCATCACCTCTTCACGCAGGCGCTCGTCGAGCTGCAGCCGGCGCCAGCGATTGCGCAGCGCGATCGCGACGGCGCGCTTGGCGTCGTCCTGACCGATAATGTAGCGGTCGAGTTCCGAGACGATTTCGCGGGGGGAAAAGTCGGTCATCGATTCTGCCGCCTCGCCCCGGATGACGGGGAGGGGTTCCTAGTGTTGCGGCACCAACGCTTGAGCGCGTCTCATCGTGTTGGTGCCGCAACACAAGACACAGAGTTAGCTAGTGTTCCTTACCTGACGGTCCCGGAGCGGACCGTCAGAGTCGGAACACTAGCGAGGCTGAGGGCGGGTGAGGGCCCCTTGCCTCGGATTACTGAACTTAAGTCTCACCCGGCGCGGAGTTTTCGGGTCCTCGCCATCCTCTCCCTGCCAGAGCGAGAGAAGCCAAAGCTATACCTTCAGCGTCTCCACGGTCACGCTGCGATTGGTGTAGACGCAGATATCGGCGGCGATATCCATAGCCCTGCGCACGATGGTCTCGCCATCGAGATCGGTGTCGAGCAATGCGCGCGCCGCAGCGAGGGCATAGTTTCCGCCCGATCCGATACCCATGACGCCGTTCTCGGGCTCGAGCACGTCGCCGCTGCCGGTGAGCACCAGCGACACCTGCGCATCGGCGACGATCATCATCGCTTCGAGCCGGCGCAGGTAGCGGTCGGTCCGCCAGTCCTTGGCCAGTTCCACCGACGCCCGCATGAGCTGTCCGGGATACTGGTCAAGCTTGGCCTCCAGCCGTTCGAACAGCGTGAAGGCATCCGCCGTCGCCCCGGCAAAGCCGCTGATCACGTCGCCTTTGGCGAGCCGGCGTACCTTCTTGGCGTTCGCCTTGAGGACGGTCTGGCCGAACGAGACCTGGCCATCACCGCCGACGGCGACGACGCCATTCTTTCGGACAGTGAGAATCGTGGTGCCGTGCCAGAGCCCGGCGGAGCTGTCTTGTCTCAATGGTGGAACCTCGCGCCCGCGTGATGTAGGGACGGATGGCACGCAATGCAAATGCAACCCGGAGACTCTCCACGGGGAATCGCGGTTGGCTGCGGTAAAGATATGCGGAGCGAGGCGCGCAGCCCGGCGGTGCGACGACGGCATCGCGCCTCAAGCGTCCGGCGCAACGGCCTCCTGGTGGAAATCGCCGCAGACATGGGCGGCGCAGGCGGCGACAAGCGCCGGGTAAGCTTCGCGGAAGGCGGACAGAATCGTCTCGAACGGGACGTCACCATAGGTGCCGCGATCCCTGACATATTCCATGCGCCGGGCACCGGCGCGGTCATAGGCCTGGAACAGCGAGTCCTCGCGGCCATCGAAACCAAGGGGGGCAAGGCCCACGCGCCGACACAGATCGGCATCGAAAGCCGGCGTTGCCTTCACCCAGGTGCCGTCCACTTTGAGCTCGGTGTAGGAGTGCCAGATGAACATATCGGTTTTGGTGAGTTCATACAGTCGCGGCGATGTCATGTGGTTGCGCACATCGGCATAGCCGACGCGGGCGGGGATGCCGATCGCGCGGGCGCAGGCGGCGAGCAGCGCTGCTTTGCCAACGCAGAAACCGCGGCCAAGGGCAAGGACGCTGCTCGCCCGATAAGTCGCCGGATCGGTGAAGTCCACGTAAGGATCGTAGACGATGCGATCGCGAACCGCGAGATAGAGCGCAACCACGCGGCCAACCTCGCCATCATCGACATGCTCGGTCATGCTGCGCGCAAACGCGTGGATCGCCGGGCTGTCGCAATCGATGAACGGGCTCTGCCTCAGATACTCGACGTCACTAGGCATGAAAAAATCCGACTGTTGGAGAGACGTAATCCGGCTCATCCCAGACTATCCACCAATGCAGAGCAAATCCGAGAGAACGCGACCACAACCCCATATGCACCTGGGACAAGCGGGCGGACTATAGGCGATCGCCATTGCCTTGGCGAGCGGTTGGAGCGGGCCTGAGCATGATCCCGAGACGTCGGCAGGTTCTTTTTTCGGACGAGACCACGCGAGAAAATGGGCGACACGAATGCACGATGCGGCAAGTCAGGAGATACGCGACCGCCTGACCGGACGCGTCGAGGCCGGCACGCACCGCAAGACGCGGCGAGCGCAGCTCATATCGATTGAGTTGTGAAAGTTCTCAAGCTAATCCGACGGATTGCGCTGCAAGACCCGGCCTGCCGGTCAGCGCCTTTCCATGCGTGTCATTTACGCTCCAGTTGCTGCCACCATTTCTTCAGATGGCCGGACAGGGCGAGCGCGCCGATCGAGATCACAGCGACCGGAATCAGGAACAGGATGAAGCCGAGTGCAAAAAGCAAAATCGCCGCGCCGGCAAGGCCAAGCAGCGTGAGAACGACCCCCATGGTGAAGGGGCCCGGCGGCTTGAATGTACGATAATGTGTGCGCCCGTGCTCATCGACCGTGATGAAGACCGCGGAGTTGGCCGAATCTTCGCGGGCGTCGTCAAAAGGTGAGCGCGCATTGGGTTGCCCGCGCGGGTCGCCGGGCGAGAAGATCTCCGGCTCGGAGCGCGGCTGTTCGGGCGGCGGACGGTCAGCGGGCTTGTTGCTCATAGACACAATGTAAGCGTGCCGCAGGAAATGGCCAGGGGACGGTCACCCGCGGATGACGAATTCAAGACGATTTCCATTCTCGATGCTTCATTCTCATTCACATCAAGCGTTCGACGCCACCGCCGCCGTTCGAAAGAAAGCCGACAGCGCTTCAGCGTTGCCGCGCCGCAATCCCGATACTGACACCAACGCCCGGCAAGCAGACCAAGCCAGGGTTCAGGACCCACCAATCTACGGGTTCGCGCCGGCAAAAAAGCCGGCAGGCTTTTCGGACAAGATCACGCGACCAAACAAAGAGAAGTCTAAACAAGTTTTCGGGCGGACGCAGTATTCGGATCACCCGTATTCGGCGTGCCGGTGGGCTCAATGAGGAGGATGTGGGCTTCTTGCCGCGCAACCGGCCGATGCTCGACGCCTTTAGGGACGACGAACATCTCTCCCGCGTTCAAGGTGACCGTCTGATCCCTCATCTCGATATCAACGCGTCCCTTGAGAACCAAAAAGAAATCGTCGGTGTCCGGATGTGAGTGCCAATTGAATTCGCCCTCAACCTTCACGACCATGATGTCGTGACCATTGAACTCAGAGACGGTTCGCGGCGACCAGCGCTCATCGAATGTTGCCAGCTTCTGCTCAAGGTTTATGGCTTCAGCCATTTTGGCTCTCCGTCTTCTTGTTCATAATCTGCCGCACAGTCGTCCACGATTAACGGGACGACGAGGGGCACGAAGGAGCCGGAGAGGCCATCGAGGGCGGGTGTCGTCATAGGTTAGCCGCGACCGGCGAGCGGTTTGAACTAAGCGTATTTACCGTGGCAGTGCTTGTATTTCTTGCCGGAGCCGCAGGGGCAGGGCTCGTTGCGGCCGACCTTGCCCCAGGTCGCCGGATTTTTGGGGTCGCGCGTTGCTGCGCGGGCGGTCGCCGTCCCGTCATTTCGTCCACCGTTGCCGGGAACGAAACCGAATTCGGCTGGCGCGAATTCGTCCTCGCCGGTCGCCGGATCAATGTGGTGCGCTTCCATGAAGGGCAGGTTTTGCTCTTCGTCCTCCGGCGGCTGCTCGATGATCTCGACCCGCATGAGCTGTGAGGTCACCACCTCGCGCAGGTTCTGGCTCATCGCCTCGAACAGGTTGAAGGCCTCCGCCTTGTACTCGTTGAGCGGATCGCGCTGGCCATAGCCGCGCAGCCCGATCACATTGCGCAGATGATCGAGCATCACGAGATGCTCGCGCCAGAGATGGTCGAGCGTCTGCAACAGCACCGATTTCTCGACATGGCGGATGAGGTCCCCGCCCCATTGCGCGACCTTGGCCGCCATATGCTCGTCGGTGCGCCGCTCGATCCGGGCGGTCAGCTCCTCGTCGGCGATACCCTCTTCCTTCGCCCATTCATCGACGGGAAGATCGAGGTTGAACACGCGGGCGATGCTCTCCCGCAACCCGGCTGTGTCCCACTGCTCCGGATAGACATTCTCGGGCACATGCTTGCTGACGAGCTCATCGACGACCGATCGGCGCATGTCGGCGATGATCTCCGGCACCGCTTCTTCGCGCATCCACTCAATGCGCTGATCGAAGATCACCTTGCGCTGGTCGTTCATGACATTGTCGAACTTCAGCAGGTTCTTGCGGATGTCGAAATTGCGTGCCTCGACCTTCTGCTGCGCCTTCTCCAGTGCCTTGTTGATCCAGGGATGGACGATCGCTTCGTTCTCCTGGAGCCCGAGCTTTTGCAGCATCCCGTCGAGCTTGTTGGAGCCGAAAATGCGCATCAGGTCGTCTTCGAGCGACAAGAAGAACTTGGAGCGGCCAGGATCGCCCTGGCGGCCGGAGCGGCCGCGCAACTGATTGTCGATACGCCGGGATTCATGCCGCTCGGTGCCGAGCACGAACATGCCGCCGGCGCCGAGCGCCTTCTCCTTCAGCCGGGCGACCTGGGTGCGGATGACTTCGGCGCGCGGATCGCTTGCGCGTGCCTGCGGATCCTCGATATCGGCGAGCTCCTGGCGGATGCGCATATCGGCATTGCCGCCGAGCTGAATGTCGGTGCCGCGGCCGGCCATGTTGGTCGCAATCGTGATGGCGCCGGGAACGCCGGCCTGGGCGACGATATAGGCCTCCTGCTCGTGGTAGCGCGCATTGAGGATCGCAAACACTTTCGCCTTCGAGGCGCCCTCGTCGCCGGAATAGAGCGCCGCAAAGGCGTTGGGGTCGGAGAAGTCGTGCGCCTCCCAGCCGCGCTCGCGCAGCATCTGGGCGAGCTGCTCGGATTTCTCGATCGACGTGGTGCCGACCAGCACCGGTTGGCCGCGCGTCTTGCAGTCCTCGATCAACTCCAGAATCGCCCGGTACTTCTCCTCGGCCGAGCGATAGACCTCGTCGTCCTCGTCGTTGCGGATCATCGGCAAGTTGGTCGGGATGTCGAGGACTTCGAGATTGTAGATGTCGAGGAACTCATCGGCCTCGGTCAGCGCCGTGCCGGTCATGCCGGCAAGCTTCTCATACATGCGGAAGTAGTTTTGGAAGGTGATCGAGGCGAGCGTCTGGTTCTCGGGCTGGATCGGCTGGCGCTCCTTGGCCTCCAGCGCCTGGTGCAGCCCGTCGGAAAAGCGCCGGCCCGGCATCATGCGCCCGGTGAACTCGTCGATCAGCATCACCTCGCCGTTGCGCACGATGTAGTCCTTGTCGCGCTGGAACAGCTTGTGCGCGCGCAGCGCCTGGTTGACGTGATGGACGACCGACACGTTCTCGATGTCGTAGAGCGAGTCCGCCTTGAGCTGGCCGGCCGAGCGAAGCATCTGCTCCATCTTCTCCATGCCGGCTTCCGTCATGGTCACGGTGCGCATCTTCTCGTCGATCTCGTAATCGGGTTTGTCGAGTTTCGGGATGAATGCGTCGATCGTGTTGTAGAACTCGGAGCGGTCGTCGAGCGGCCCGGAAATGATCAAAGGCGTGCGCGCCTCGTCGACCAGGATGGAGTCGACCTCGTCGACGATCGCAAAGGCATGTCCGCGCTGGACCATGTCCTCGATCCGGTATTTCATATTGTCGCGCAGATAGTCGAAGCCGAGTTCGTTATTGGTGCCGTAGGTCACATCACAGGCGTAAGCCTGCTGGCGTTCTTCATCGTCGAGCCCGTGCACGATGACGCCGACGGTCAGGCCAAGGAACTTGTAGATCGTGCCCATCCATTCGGCGTCGCGCCCGGCGAGATAGTCGTTGACGGTCACCACATGCACGCCGCGCTGGCCGAGTGCATTGAGATAGACCGCAAGCGTTGCCACCAGCGTTTTGCCTTCGCCGGTCTTCATCTCCGCGATCCGGCCTTCATGCAGCACCATGCCGCCGATGAGCTGGACGTCGAAATGGCGCTGACCGAGCGTGCGTTTGGCTGCTTCGCGCACAGTGGCGAAGGCGGGGACGAGCAGGTCATCGAGGTCCTTGCCGGCGGCAAGCTCCTGGCGGAACATCTCGGTGCGCGCCTTCAGCGCCTCGTCCGAGAGCGCTTCGAGTTCCGGTTCGAGCGCATTGATCGCGTTGACGCGCGAGCGATAGCTGCGAATGCGTCGATCGTTCGAGTTGCCGAACAATTTCCGGGCGACTGCGCCGAACATGCCGGAATCCTTTCCCTAGAGCGCGATGGCTTCGCCTTGAATCGATCGCGCTCTTCTTCTCTTTGTTATGTCGCATGATCTTGTCCGAAAAGTCTGCCAGTTCTTCGGGATCATGCTGCAAGGCGCGATGGCTTCAGGTCGAATCAACCGCGCTCTCTCTTTCACTAGGTTTGATCGCATGATCATATCCGAAAAATCTGCCAACTCTTCAGGGATCTTGCCCACGCCCCGCTCAGCAGATGGCGCATCAACCGGAGAGTCGACGCGGCCGGCAACGCGTCCCGCCCCGATGAGAGGCGGAGTTCGCGCTATCTGTTCGATAATTCTCGCATTATCCGAGACAAGCCAGTTCCCATTTCGCCGGAAAACGCTCCCGGCCTCGTCCGCACGCATTCCCGTCCAACCTGCGGTTCGGGTCAAGGAGACGAGATAACGACGTCCTATGGATGCACCGGCGGGTGGTCGAGAGATAGGAGGGGGTCCAAGGCTTGTCAATCGGCGCTTGCCGCAATCATGCCGTGCTTGCCGACTAGAGCGTGATCCCGAAAAGTCGGCAGACTTTTCGGACAAGATCATGCGACCAAACAAAAAGATAGGGAGTGCGATCGATTCAACCTGAAGCGATCCTGCTCCAGACCCGACGCCGGCGCCAAGGGCGGAGCTGCGCATTGCGATGCGCATCCCTATCTCCGTCAGGCAGAAAGCCCCGTTTCAAGGACCAGTAATGATCACGCCACCGCCTGTCCTTTCGTCTCAAGCCATTGGTTTAGGCTCGTTTCGTCGCGCCGGCCTTTGCGCCATGGTCGCGCTTGCCATCGCCGCTGCCAGTGCTGCCGGCAGTGCCGCATCGGCCCAGACCCCGGCCGCCGACCCGGTCGTCGCCAAAGTCAACGGCACCGAGGTTCGGCAGAGCGATCTTGATCTCGCCGAAGAGGATGTCGGGCAGACCATCCCGGCGGGCACCGAGGATGCCAAACGCGACTGGTTGGTCAACTATGTGGCCGACATGCTGATCCTCGCCGCGCAGGCGGAAAAGGCCAAGATGCAGGACAGTGCCGATTTCAAGCGCCGGCTCGACTACGAGCGCAACAAGGTGCTGATGGAGCTGCTCCTGCGCGACACCGCGGAGAAGGCACTGACGCCCGAGGCGATGCGCAAAGTCTATGACGAGGCGATCAAGCAGATGGCCGACGAGCAGGAGGTGCGGGCCCGCCATATCCTGTTCCGTGTCGCCGACGCCAATGACGCCAAAGCGAGCAAAGAGGCGGAAAAAAAAGCCAAGGCGACGCTCGCCCGGGTGAAGAAGGGGGAGGATTTCGCCGCGCTCGCCAAGGATTTGACCGACGATCCGCCGGGCAAGCAGGACGGCGGTGATCTCGGCTATTTCACCAAGGACCAGATGGTTCCCGAATTCTCCGAGGTCGCGTTCAAGCTGAACAAGGGCGAGGTGTCCGAGCCCGTGAAGACCGCATTCGGCTGGCACCTCATCAAGGTTGAGGACAAGCGCAAGCGGCAGGCGCCCAAACTCGAAGAGGTCAAGGGTCAGATCGAGACCTTCGTCACGCGCAAAGCGCAAATCGATCTGTTGAACAAGCTGCGGGCGGAAGCGAAGATCGAGCGCCTCGACAAGCCGGAAGCCAAACCTGCGGCGGACAAACCGGCCGCCGCGCCCTCGGATAAGCCCGCCACCGAGCCTAAGAAGAATTGATCGCCGGTTACCGGCCGAGCATTCTGCTGACTGCCAAAAATGGGGTAGGCGAAGGCGCGCAAGGCGCGCCGTGCCCCCATGATCAAGGCCGCAGGGCATAGGCGAGGGCATCCTGCCTAGTGTTTCCTTCTCTGATGGTCCGACCCCGGACCGTCAGGTAAGAAACACTAGCTAATCCGATGCTTTGTGATGCGGCACCAACACAATGAGACGGGCTCAAGCGTTGGTGCCGCATCACCAGGATAATAATCTCTTGCCATGACCACCGCCGTCTCCCCGCTTGCGCCGCCGCGCTTTCCGCAGATGCCGGAGGTTCCCGGCGTGCGTCTTGCGACCGCGGCGGCGGGCATCCACTATCCGGGCCGCACCGACGTCCTGCTGGTTCTGCTCGACAAAGGAACCGGCATTGCCGGTGTGTTCACCCGTTCGAAATGCCCATCCGCACCGGTCGACTGGTGCCGGACCCGGCTCAAGGCGGGACGCGCGCGGGCGCTGGTCGTCAATTCGGGCAATGCCAATGCGTTTACCGGCAAATCCGGGCGCGAGGCGACGAAACTCACGGCCGAGATCACGGCCGAGGTAGCGGAATGCCGGCGCGGCGAGGTGTTTCTCGCCTCGACCGGCGTGATCGGCGAGCCGCTCGATGCCGGCAAGTTCACCCCGGTCATGGACGAGCTCGTGCAGACGGCGGCGCCGGGTCAATGGCAGGCGGCGGCACAGGCGATCATGACCACGGACACCTTTCCCAAAGGTGCCGCAGCGGTCGTCCGGCTCGACGACGTTCCCGTCACCATCTGCGGCATCGCCAAGGGTGCGGGCATGATCGCGCCCGACATGGCGACCATGCTCGCCTTCGTGTTCACCGATGCGCCCATCGCCACCCCCGTCCTGCAAGACCTGCTCACGCGGGGCGTTACCGATACGTTCAATGCGGTCACGGTCGATGGCGATACCTCGACCTCGGATACGCTGCTCGCCTTCGCAACGGGCGCGGCGGCCGCCCACGGCGTCGCGAAGATCACCCGCGCCGGCGATTCCAGGCTAGCTCCGTTTCGCAAGGCCTTCGATTCGGTGCTTGCGAACCTCGCTGAGCAGGTTGCCCGGGACGGCGAGGGCGCCCGCAAGCTCGTCGAGGTCATTGTCGAGGGGGCGGCTTCCAAGCGGGCGGCACGCCGGATCGCGCTCTCGATCGCCAATTCGCCGCTCGTTAAGACGGCGATCGCCGGCGAGGATGCAAACTGGGGGCGCGTGGTGATGGCGGTCGGCAAGGCCGGCGAACGAGCCGATCGCGACAGGCTTTCGATCTGGTTCGGCGGCATCCGGGTCGCCCGCAAGGGCGAGCGCGACCCGGACTACGATGAAGATGCCGTCTCGGCGATCATGAAACGCCCGGAAATCGCGATCAGGGTCGATCTCGGCCTCGGCAAAGGCCGCGACCGGATCCTGACCTGCGACCTCACCAAGGACTATATCGCGATCAACGCCGACTATCGGTCCTGAGCATGATCCCGAAAAATTGGCAGACTTTTCGGACAAGATCATGCGAGAAAGCAAAAAACATGATCCCGAAAAGTTGGCAGACTTTTCGGACAAGATCATGCGAGAAAGCAAAGAACATGATCCCGAAAAGCTGGCAGACTCTTCGGACAAGATCATGCGAGAAAGCGAAAAACATGATCGCGAAAAGCTGGCAGACTCTTCGGACAAGATCATGCGAGAAAGCGAAAAACATGATCGCGAAAAACCGCAGACTTTTCCGACAAGATCATGCGAGAAAGCGAAAAACATGATCGCGA
>JANQIP010000127.1 GCA_028282095.1 Xanthobacteraceae bacterium
CAGCGAAGCCGCCGTCTCGAACCCTACAGACCGTAGGGCGGGCATGCGAAGCATGCCCACCGCGTGCGTTTCGATCGGCCGTGTCGATCGCGTGGGCACGGCGCGCCGCAGGCGCGCCTTTGCCCACCCTACGGCTGTTGGACGCGCCTCAAGTGAGGAGCGCAGCGAAGCCGCCGTCTCGAACCCTACAGACCGTAGGGTGGGCATGCGAAGCATGCCCACCGCGTGCGTTTCGATCGGCCGTGTCGATCGCGTGGGCACGGCGCGCCGCGGGCGCGCCTTTGCCCACCCTACGGCTGTTAAACCCACGTCATGGTGAGAAACGCATCAAAGCGGCGCGTCTCGAACCCTACAGCGGCGCCTCGAAGAACACCGACCGACGAGAGTGATGAGCCACTTTCACGTCGAGCGTCTAGTGTTCCGACTCTGACGGTCCGACCCCGGACCGTCAGCCCGGAACACTAGCTAATCCGATGCTTTGTGATGCGGCACCAACACAATGAGACGAGCCCAAGCGTTGGTGCCGCATCACTGGCTACTTCCCGGCGCCGGTGTAGAAGAAGGAATGTCCGGGACGAGGCAGAGCACGCAGACCGCGGCGTCGAACTCGGCCCGGCGCTGCGCGCGGCGTATCTGCGCAAGCTCGTCGCGTCCCCAGAGATCTTCGTTCCAGTCTTCGTCGACATGCGCCGCCATCCACGCGTCATCGGGTAAGATCGCCTGCTCGGCGATGGCGAGCGCGATCAGCGCCGAGCCGGTCAGCGTCGTGAGCACATGCACCGCGCCAAGCCGCCATGGATTGCGCGGTACAAGCCGGTTGAGTGCTGCGAGCGCAGCCTCCGGCTGGCTCACATGAACGATGCCCTGCGAGAGCATGAACTGCGCGCCGTGAGCCTCGCGCGCCCAGGCAAGGATCGGGTCCCATCGCCCATGCTGGCGCGCGAGCAGCCCCTCCGGCCCTTCTGCCCGATAGAACAGAAGGTCGGAGCCGAGATATTTCGCAATATCGGCGGCGACCTCGGCCTGCGCGGCCTCCACGCCGTCAATGATCGAATTGGCGAGGCGCGTGAGCGGCATGCGCGCCGGATCGATGAACTCCGCCTGGTCCTGCCATTCGGTCGCGACCCGTTCCGCGAGTGCCAGGTTCGGCAAGGCGAGGGTCTTGCGTGCCGGCGTGCGCACCGGCCTGCCATCGAGTTCGACCGCGAACCCATTCGGCGTCTCCCGCACGGTCGCCGCGGAATAGAACCTGCGCGGGAGCGCACGCATGTTCCTCCGCGCGGCTTCGCCCGGATCGCTTGTCGGCTCGCCGAACATCTCGTCGAAAAGACTGGGCATGACCTCGTTCAAAAAAATCGGTCTTGGAGGAGAGCAAAGCCGGCCATCGCCAAGCCGGCGGCGCAGATCAACATAGCAGGCGTTGGCGAACAGTGTAGTTCTACGCGAAGCGAGAACCGGTCCGGAACTTGCGAACGCTTAAAATCGCCTGTCTTCTTGGATCAAAAAACTGCGAAATGTCTCAACGAAGGCTGCTTGATCTGTCTCCAAAATACCGCACGCCGCGCCGATGGGCGGAACAAAAAAGCGAGAAGAGGAGTCTCGCGTTTATTCGAATCGAACTCTGTGAGGCAAAATGCCGGACCGTCCGCTATGGCAATTGAGCGCCACCGAGCTCTCGGCACGCATTGCCGATGGAAGCGTATCTTCCCTTGAAGCCGTGCGTTCCGCCATCGACAGGATGCGCGAGAAAAATCCATCGCTCAATGCAGTGGTCGATGACCTCTCCGACGACGCCCTGGAAGAGGCGGAAGAACTCGACCGCCTTTTTGCACAGGCAGGTCCGGTGGGCGAGCTTCACGGCGTGCCAGTGACGATCAAGGAGAACACCGACCAGAAGGGCAGACCAACACCCAACGGGGTTGTCGCCTACAAGGATGTCATCGCGCCGGACGATGCTCCCATCGTGCGTAGTCTCAAGACAGCCGGCGCCATCATCATCGGCAGGACCAACACGCCGGAATTCTCGTTTCGCGCGACCACCGTAAACGAACTGCATGGGCGCACTTACAATCCGTGGAACGATTGGGCAACGTCCGGAGGCTCCTCTGGCGGTGCCTCCTCGGCCGTGATGTCCGGAATGTGCGCCCTCGCTCAAGGCAACGATCTCGCCGGCTCCTTGCGGTTTCCGGCGGCAGCGACCGGCGCCGCCACCATCAAGCCGGGATTTGGTCGGACGGCGACCTATAATCCGTCCGCCACGGCGGAGTTCGGAATGCTGACGCAGGTTGCGCTGATGCAAGGCGTCATTGCCCGGGAAGTGCGTGACCTGCGGCTCGCAATGAATGCGCTCATTCGTTATGACCCGCATGATCCGTGGATGGTTACGATGCCGTTTGCGGGCGAGCCGCTGGAGGGACCGATCAAGGTCGCCTTCACCAAGAACACCTTCGAATTCGCTCTGCACCCGGCCGTGGAGCGCGCCTTGGATACTGCTCGCGATGCTCTGTCCGACGCAGGTTATGCGATCACGGAAACCGACCCTCCGGACTTGCGAGAGGTCGCCCGGGAAATGTGGCGTGCGGTCTTGGGCGAGGTCGACGCCCTCGAGGGTGCCGACATCCGGACGCATGGCAGCGAGACGTTCAAGGGGGTTTACCAGGATTACTTTAAGGTTTTTGAGCCTTATCGCGGTGATGAACTGTTGCGCGCGATGGCCCGGCGCTCGCACTATGTTCGCGAATGGCTGCTGTTCCTGCAGGACTATCCATTGGTTCTCACGCCTTTCATGCCCGTGCCGACCTTGGCTTGGGACAGGGACGCGCAGGGACCCGAGGGAGCAAGGGAGATGCTGGGGGAAGCAATCTATTCCGGATCCATCAATTATCTCGGGCTGCCGGCCGGCAATGTACCTGCGAACTACAATGACGGCTTGCCTGTCGGTGTTCAGATTGTCGGACGGCGGTTCCGAGAAGACCTGATCCTTGACGCCTGCGAAGCAATCGAATTGCGGGTCGGCGTGATGGCGAACAGGCTGTTCGAACGCGGTTGAACGTCAATCGCGGCGGTTTGGCTCTGTCCGGGGTTGGCGTGGAAGTTCGGCGCTCAGTTGCGCTCAATGATGCAGTTGCCGCCCACTGACTTGAGGTCACGGCAGAACCGGACGGCATCGCCCCGCGAGGCGAACGGGCCGACCTGCGCGCCGTAATAGATGCCCCTGCGGCCGAGATCCTTGCGGCGGACGACCAACTCCCGCCCGGCCAGCATCGACGGGTACTTTCTCTGCATGACGCCGAAGGAGCTTCGCGCATTGGCCTCTGACCGCTGCGCCGAAAGCTGAACGAAATATCCCCGCGCGCTCGTTGGCGGCGGCGGTGCGAGCGCCGCCTGCCGGCGCTCCGATGCGGAGGGCGCAGGCCGGGGCATAATCGACAAGGGCTGGTTGGACGAAGCAGCGGGCCTCGCCGGAGCCGCCGGGGTCGCCGGGCGGACATTGGACACCGGGGCCGATGGGGCGGGCGCGGCCTGAGCTGGCGCTGCGCCGGCCGGATTTCCATCCGGACGGATCGTGACCGTCCTCACTCTTTTCGGCTCGGTGCTGGCGCGGCCGGAAAGCGATGACTGCGCTCCAGGCGGCCCGGAGACGGTCGCGGTCGTGGTTGCCGGCGCGCTGAGTGCCGGCGGGGAGGCCGTCGACGGAATGCCTGGAACAAGCGACATCGAGGCGTTGGGATCCTGGATCGGCTTCGGCTGCTCTTCGCGTACAACCAAGCGTTCGCCAATATCCTGACTGGCCAGACGCTCCTTGATCTGCTTGTCGCTCGCCGTCTGCGAGGCGGAGGCGATCTTCTTCGGTCCGGCATCGGCCCGAATCACGGGGGGATCCGTGCCGCCCCCTTCTCCCCCGACCATGCTGCGGTATCCGTAAGCGCCCGCCGTGCCGATCACGGCGAGTGCGAAAAGCGCCACGGCCGCCCAAATCCGGGACCGGGGCCGCCGATAGCCTGTCTCGTAGTCGTGTCCGCCATAGTCGTAGGCGTCATAGTCATCATAGGCGTCATAGTCATGACCGGCATGATCGAGTCCGGGCTCGGCGCCGATCGCGCGCCCATCCTCGTCGTAGTAACCACCAACCTCGGTGGCCTCGTCATAGCCGCGGTCACAGGCGCCCTCGCCGGCCGCCGCGTAGCGCGAATAATCCTCCCGTGCCGACGTCGACGGCCCGTGCTTTGCAGCGCGTTCGGTCGGAAAGACCGGCTCCGCTGCGCGCGTTGATTCTCGTTCACCTAATCCGATCCGGTCATCGCGGGCGGTGGGACGATGGGCGGGCGCGGCCTGGTCCGGCAGTGCCGTCGTCCGCTGCCTCGGCTGCGGTCGCCGCCATCCGACTTCGACGCGATGCGGATCGTCCGGGTCGGAAGCGGCGCCCGGCCAGCCCTGCGCATCGTCAATCGAATGCCTGGAGACCGTCGGTATCGGCGGCGGCTTCGGCTCGGTATACCCGTCATAACGCTGGTCGGGATAGCGGCTGTAATCCGGGTCGCGATCCAAGGCACGCGAACGGGGCACCGATTCGTCCTGGTCGACTGCCGGCGGTTTAGCGAAACCTGGTTCCGTTCGTCGGCGCGCCGTGCGCGGCGGTGGTGGCGGGTAGCCGAGCGATTCGTTTTGTCCGATCAACCGCGCCAGCTCTACAAGCGGATCGGGTCCCCCCGGTCGCGGCGCCGACGCCGAGGCGACGTTACGCTTTGCTCCGGTGCTCTCGTCCGGCTTGTCTGTGCGACGATTTCGGTCGTCCGGCATGCCTGTCCTTCGCCGTTTCCGGTGCGCCCACTTCCGACGGGCCCGTGCCAACCGTAACTCGGCGACGAGTACTCGTATCCGGCTGCAAACGTCGATGCAGCCCGCGGATCACCGCATTTCATCCGGCGCCGTGACCCCGAGCAGCCCAAGCCCCACGGAAAGGACCCTTGCCAAACCTTCTATCAGCCCCAGGCGAGCGAGAGTAAGTTCTCGATCATTTTGAATAATAAATCGTAAATGTGGCAAGTCCTTGCCTCGGGTCCACTGCGCGTGGAATGCACTGGCGAGATCGTAAAGATAGAAAGCGATCCGGTGCGGCTCATGGGCGCTGGCGGCAGCCTCGATAAGCCGCGGGAATTGCGCAATCAGCCGCATCAACGCCACTTCCGCGGGATCGCACAGCGGATCGAGCGAAACGGCGGCGAGGAATCGCCCGCGCGCCGCCGGCTCCAAAGGCAGATCGGGAACGACTTCGGCGGCGTTGCGGAACACCGAATGGGCGCGCGCATGCCCATACTGCACATAAAACACGGGGTTTTCCCGCGATTGCTCGATCACTTTGACCAGATCGAAGTCGAGCGGTGCGTCGTTCCTGCGAAACAACATCATGAAGCGGACGGCATCGCGCCCGACTTCGTCCACGACCTCACGCAGTGTCACGAACTCCCCTGCCCGCTTGGACATTTTCGCCGGCTGGCCGGCGCGGAGCAGTTTGACGAGCTGAACGATCTTGACGTCGAGCGTGGCGGCTCCGCCGCTCAGGGCGGCAACGGCGGCCTGCACGCGCTTGACATAGCCGCCATGATCGGCGCCCCAGACATCGATGAGATCGCGGAAGCCGCGATCGATCTTCGACTTATGATAGGCGATGTCGGCGGCGAAATAGGTATAGCTGCCGTCCGACTTCTTCAGCGGCCGGTCGATGTCGTCGCCGAACTCGGTCGAGCGAAACAGCGTCTGCTCGCGATCCTCCCAGTCCTCGACCGGGGCGCCCTTTGGCTGCGGCAGCCGGCCTTCGTAGACCAGCCCGCGCTCGCGCAGCCAGGCGATCGTGGCACCCACTTGATCGTGGGGATGACGCAGACAATCGAGTATCTGCCGTAACTGGTAATCGGTGAAAGGGATGGCTTTGTCTCGAATAGCCTTTTCGACCTTGATCCGCCCCCAATTCGGGTTTTCCCGGTGAACAGCCTCCACCGCTTGAACTAACTCACCCGACCAGTTCTTTTTTTGCGGCACCCCGTCGACCAGCGATCGCTCCGAGAAAAACACCTCATGCCTGATATTGAGGGCGGCGAGATCGTCGCGAATCGCGTCCATCATCATGGCGATGGCTTTGGCACGCACGGGCGCGAGCCATTCGCTCTCTTGCCTGCCCAGCAGGCTGCGCCCGTGTTCGCGCGCGAGCGCTTCGCCCACCGGCTTGAGATAGTCGCCCGGATAGAGCCCCTCCGGAATGGCGCCGATATCCTCACCGAGCGCCTCGCGATAGCGCAGATAGGCGGAGCGGGCGAGCACGTCGACCTGAGCGCCGGCATCGTTCACGTAATACTCGCGCGTGACCGCAAAGCCCGCAAAGGCAAGGAGATTGGCGAGCGCATCGCCGAACACGGCGCCGCGGCAGTGCCCTACATGCATCGGCCCGGTCGGATTGGCGGAGACATATTCGACGTTCACGCCGCTGCCCTGCCCGAGATCGGGCCGGCCGAAATCATCTCCGGCGAGGATTGCCGCGCGCAGAGCCTCCCGCCACACCTGCGGCTTGAGGGTGAGATTGATGAAGCCCGGCCCCGCGACCTCAACCCGCTCGACCCAGTCGTCGGCGGCGAGCTCTCCCGCGATCATGTCCGCGAGGTCGCGCGGTTTGAGGCCGGCATCCTTGGCGAGCACCATCGCGGCATTGGTCGCAAGGTCGCCATGGGCGGCATCGCGCGGCGGCTCGACCAGCACCCGGCTCTGATCGATCCCGGCCGGGAGCCGGCCGGCGGCGATCAAGCCATCGTTTACCGCCGTGATCCGAGCCCGAACCGCTGAGAATATGTCGCCGAATTCGTTGTCAATCTTGCTCATGGCCCGGATGCGCCTCCGACTTTGCGAACCGGGCCGCCAAGCGCATTTTCCGGCGAAGCCGTGCCCTCGGACTTTTTTCCGGGGGTGGGAACCGGCTCGCCGCAGAAAATGCAATTACTGAAGGACAGATAGAGCGAATTCCGATTCCGGCAGAACAGGATCGGCTCTAACGCAGAAGCGGGGTCTCGTCAAAGAGCCTGCGGTGTTCGGCAAGCGCGTAGCGATCGGTCATGCCGGCGATGAAATCGGCGATTTGGCGCAGGCGCGCGCGCTCCTCATCGGGCAGACCGTGGCGCCATTCCGGCGGCAGCGCGGCCGTCTCGGCAGCGTAGCGGGCGAACAGGTCACGCAGGACACGCTCCGCCTCACCCATGATGTGCATCACGCGTTCATGGCGGTACATGCGGCCGAACAGGAATGCCTTGACCGCCGATTCGGCACTTGCCATGGCCGAGGAGAAGCCGACCATAGGCCCGCCCGCGCGGCGTATGTCCTCGGCGGATTTCGGGTTCAAGGCCAACAGCCTTCGCCGCGTTTCTTGAACCACATCCTCGATCATGCGCGTGATGATGCGCCGGACCAGCTCGCTGGCGCGGCGTGCCGGCTCGATGGTCGGATGGGCGGTGTCGACCTCTGCGAGCACCTCGCCGACCAGCGGCAGCGTTGCGAGGTCCTCCAGCGAAAAAAGCCCGGCGCGAAGACCATCGTCGATGTCATGGGAATCATAGGCGATGTCGTCGGCAATGGCGCCGACCTGCGCTTCCAGGCTGGGATAGCTGTCGAGCTTAAGGTCGTGGCGTGCGCAATAGTCGGCAACCTCGAGCGGGACGGTCTTCGCCCCGCAGGCGGCGGACGGCTCGCCCGATGGTTCGATCAGCGGCCCGTTGTGCTTGACCAGCCCCTCCAGCGTCTCCCAGGTCAGATTGAGCCCATCGAACGCGGCATAGCGCTTCTCCAGCCGGGTCACGACCGCGAGCGTCTGGGCGTTGTGGTCGAAGCCGCCGCAATGGGCGAGACAGTAATCGAGCGCCCGTTCGCCGGCATGGCCGAATGGCGGGTGGCCGAGATCGTGGGCGAGCGCGCAGGCTTCCGCCAAATCCTCATCGAGGCCCAGCACGCGGGCGAGCGAGCGCGCGACCTGAACGACTTCGAGCGTATGGGTCAGCCGCGTGCGGTAATGGTCCCCCTCATGGAAGACGAAGACCTGGGTCTTGTGCGCGAGCCGGCGAAAAGCGGTCGCGTGGATGATGCGGTCGCAGTCGCGCCGGAAGTCGCTGCGGGTAGGGCTTGCAGGCTCGGAATGCAGCCGGCCGCGCCCCGCGCCCGCATCGGCGGCATAGGACGCGCGCGATCGAGCATGCCCGCGAAAAGTCGCAGATTTTTCGGACAAGATCATGGGTCAAGACATAGAGAATGAGAGTGCGGTCGATTCAACCTGAGGCAATCGCACTCGCGTAAAGCGTGAACCGCCATCTCCGCCTCACATTGACCAGAGCCAACGGGACCCTTAACTAAGTTGCATTATCACGAGCGATCGCGAGACCGATGACCACTCAGGTGACCATGACCGAACGAGCGGCACGCCGCGTCGGCCAGATCCTCTCGAACGAGCCCGCCGGCGCGATGTTGCGCATCAGCGTTGAAGGCGGCGGATGCTCTGGTTTTCAATACAAATTCATCCTCGATCACGCCAAGACGGACGATGATCTGTTGCTCACGCGCGATGCCGCGACGGTGGTGATCGATTCGCTCTCGGTGCAACTCATGGCCGGCGCCGAGATCGACTTCGTCGACGATCTGATCGGCGCCGCCTTCAAGATCAACAACCCGGTCGCCAGTGCGTCCTGCGGCTGCGGCACCAGCTTTGCGGTCTAAGAGCCTTTTATGGCTCGTTTTTTGTGAAATCCAGCCCTTGGATCTGGTCTCCAGGGGGAAGCCGGCCTGCCATGGCTGGATTGGTATTTGCTCGAGGTTCGACCTATAACAGACTACAATAGCTCTAGATATTTGCTCCTTTGCCCGGACCGCCGCACTCTGGAACTCAATGACCTCTCCCGCGTGCGGCGAGAGTATATCGCGCGGTTCTGCTTTACCTTCTCCCCACGTGCGGGGAGCCCCACGTGCGGGGAGAAAGTGGCGAGCGGCAACGCCGCGAGCCGGATGAGGGGCTTTGGCTTCTCCGCGATGCCCGTGCGGGCCCCTCACCCGCCGCGCTTCGCGCGTCGACCTCTCCCCGCAAGCGGGGAGAGGTAATACTGTTTTCGGCTGATTAGGTCGGTGACGAAATATGCCGTGGGTTGAAGCGTTTACTCCCTCCCCCGCTTGCGGGGGAGGGCTAGGGAGGGGGCTATTTCACTCGCGGCAGAGGCTGTTCATGTGGACCCCCTCCCGGCGAGCTCCGCTCGCCGACCTCCCCCTTTCAGGGGGAGGTGAATCGAGGTGACACGTCCGCGGCCTCGCCAAGCTCCTCACCGTGAGGCCCAGAAAACTCTGCCGACTTTTCGGGATCATGCTCTGGAGCTCAATGACCTCTCCCACTTGCGAAGAGAGGTATACCGCGCGGCTCTGCTGTGCCTTCTCCCCGCGTGCGGGGAGAAGGTGGCGAGCGGCAATGCCGCGAGCCGGATGAGGGGCTTTGGCCCTCCGCGATGCCCGTGCGGACCCCTCACCCGCCGCGCTCCGCGCGTCGACCTCTCCCCGCAGGCGGTAGGGCTATCGCATATGAGCAAAGAGTTCGAAGAAGAACTCTTTTCTCCATTTTGCGGCGCGCATTTTACTGCTGATACCTTTGTGGGATGGATGCA
>JANQIP010000209.1 GCA_028282095.1 Xanthobacteraceae bacterium
ACCTTGCGGTCACCCGATCTTGCTCCGGGCGGCTGTCCGGCCTCTTGTCCGGATGCCCACCGACCGGCACGCGGCCACAGGCACGTGCGAAATTGGGCAAGGCTCAATTAAGCGATTAGGTCCGGCGGTGCAAGTTTTTTGCGCACCACGTCGCGCCCGCGCAGAAAAGTTCTGCGCTGTGATGTTCGCGCGCGAGGATCATGCTTGAGCGACGCGCGATTGGCTCACGTTGAATCAACCGCGCCCTCTCTCTTGTTGTTTGGTCGCATGATCTGATCCGAGAAGTCTGCCGACGTCTCGCGATCATGCTCCAACATAGGGCTTGGGTACCCGCCTGCGGCGCGGCGACGAACGGGACAAACCGTCCTGTGCTCGACGCGCCCCAAAACCCGCCTAGCGGCATAAGGGAGTAACAACGGCGACGGCCCGGAGCCGCCGCCGGCGGTTCGTCACTCTGCCGCCTTGAGGTGCTGGTCGGGCTCTTCCTTGTGGTGCAGCTCGGAGAGCTTGCGGTCGACATGGCGGGAGAACACGTATTGCGCCGGCCGCTGGTTATCGAGCGGGATTTCCGGCGCCATCTCGCCCTCGGTGCCAACACCGAACAGCGCTATTTTCAGCGAGCGGAACGGCTTGGCGAGCGCCGCGTTCGCTGCCGTCGGCTCATAGCCGCAATGGGCCATGCAGTTGGCGCATTTCTCGTAGCGGCCGGTGCCGTAGGCATCCCAGTCGGTGGTCTCCATCAGCTCCTTGTAGGTTCCGGCATAGCCTTCGCCGAGCAGGTAGCACGGCCGCTGCCAACCGAAGATGTTGCGTGTCGGCATGCCCCACGGTGTGCAGTGGAATTCCTGGTTGCCGGCAAGGAAATCGAGGTAGAGGTCGGAATGCACGAAATCCCAGCGCTTGCCCTTGCCGAGCGTGAACACCTTGCGGAACAGCTCTTTGGTCCCGCGCCGGGAAAGGAAGCTCTTCTGATCGGGCGCGCGCTCATAGGCAAAGCCCGAGGAGATCGAGACGCCGACCCCGATCTCTTGGCAGAAATCTAGAAACGCCGCGATGTCTTCCGCAGGCACGCCCTGGTAGACCGTCGCGTTGACATTGACGGCGAAGCCTCTCGCCTTGGCGGCCTTGATCGCGGAGACGGCACGGTCGAATACGCCCGGCTGGCAGACCGAACGATCATGATGATCCTTCAAGCCGTCGAGATGCACGGAAAAGAACAGATAGGGCGAAGGCTCGAACAGATGCAGCTTCTTCTCCAGCAGCATCGCATTCGTGCATAGGGACACGAATTTCTTGCGGGCGACGATCCCCTTGACGATCTCGCCGATCTCCCTGTGGATCAGGGGCTCGCCGCCAGGAATGGCGACCATGGGCGCGCCGCACTCGTCGACCGCATCAAGACAATCTTTCAACGACAGGCGTTGATTGAGGATAGGGTCCGGATAGTCGATCTTGCCGCAACCGGCGCAGGCAAGGTTGCAGCGAAACAGCGGTTCAAGCATCAGCACCAGGGGATAGTGCTTGCGCCCCAGCAATTTCTGCTTGAGCAAATAAGCGCCGATACGAAGCTGCTTGTGAAACGATAAGGCCATTGTCCCTCTGATCTCTCACTCGAACGCGACCCGAAGCGACGCACGCGAACGAACGGGCGCCTCAGTGCCGATGCGCCACGCCCTTAATCTGGATTCACGCTTTCTTCATGATCCTGATCTGTGGCCGGGGCACATAGCGGTCGGCCCCTCTTGCCGGCCTTGATTGTGTTGCTATGGGGCGCAAGCCCTCCGTCCTGCCCAAGACGCACGGTTAAGACATAAAACGAACCGTTATGGCCTGCAACCTCGACTTCGGTGATATGGTCAACTCCTTGGTTGCGAGCGCGTGACCGAACACGTTGCGGCCGCTCGATGAGCCGCGCGGTATGGCGCGATCGCACCGCGCCTTGTCGATGCGCCGGACGCGCACAGACTGAGCCTCAGACCAAACACTTGGCCGCCAGATTGGTTTCCGCAATCTTCGATATGGTTCACGCTTGCTTGCACTGGCCGCGAGTGATTGTCGGGTTGCGGCGATTGGACCGTCCGCAAGCGGCGCTTTGGTTATTCTTTTTGATCGCGTTTTCTATGGCGAACCGATGTCCACTTGTCTGAAAACACTCCAAAGTATGATCCGCAAAGTCTGCCAGCTTTTCGGGATCATGCGCTCCTTCTCTGGTCGCATGATCTTGTCTGAAAAGTCTGCCAGCTTTTCGGGATCATGCTTCTCTTCATCTGGTCGCATGATCTTGTCCGAAAAGTCTGCCAGCTTTTCGGGATCATGCTTCTCTTCATCTGGTCGC
>JANQIP010000242.1 GCA_028282095.1 Xanthobacteraceae bacterium
GTTGGCAGACTTTTCGGACAAGATCATGCGACCAGACCAAGAGCATGATCCCGAAAAGTTGGCAGACTTTTCGGACAAGATCATGCGACCAGACGAAGAGGAGCATGATCCCGAAGAGTTGGCAGACTTTTCGGACAAGATCATGCGTCCGAATAAGAGATGAGCGCCACGACTGGCGTTCGTTCGCGGATAAGGAGAATTGCGATGACCCCGCAGGAACGTCAGCTCGTCGAGCACTTGTTCGAGCGTCTGGCCACGCTCGAACGCGAGCGGCGCGACCCCGGGGCCGAACGCGCCATCCGCCAGGGCCTGGCGCGCGCCCCGAACGCCGTCTACGCGCTGGTCCAGACCGTGCTCGTCCAGGACGAGGCGCTACGGCGTGCCAATGACCGCATCGAGGAGCTGGAAGCGGGGAAGGACGGCGGCGGCCCCGACCAGGAAGGCGGCGGTTTCCTCGACAGCCTACGCAATGCGGTGTTCGGGTCCGAGCCGAACCGCGGGTCGGGCTCGGTACCGAGGGTACGCTCCAGCGAGCCCGATCGCCCCGATACGCGCCGCGGCGCGGGCGCGCCGATGGGCGTACCACCCGGCTTTCGCCAGCAGGCGGCGCTCGACGGCCAGGGCGGTCCTGCCGCATCGCGGTTTGCAGGCGCGGCGGCGGGGCCAGCGGCAGGCGCATTCGGCGGGGGAGGCTCGTTTCTCGGCACGGCCGCTGCGGCCGCGGTCGGCGTCATCGGCGGATCACTGCTTCTCAGCGGCATCCGCGATGTCATGGGACCGGCGCAGGCGGAACAGAGCGCGATGGATACAGGGACAGCCGGCGGGGCCTCGCCCTGGGGGGAGGGCGGTACCCAGGGCGATCATGTTCACCAAGCGGGACTTGAAGATGGCGGCGGCGGCGCCGATGACGGTGGCGGTTCGGCCTTCGACGATTTCGACATGGATTGGGGCGACGGCGCGGACTTCATCTGAGCGAATCTGACCGACCGGTTCAATCCGTTCGGGGCCGTCGCATCAAATTCGTTGGCCGGCGATTGTTCGTCCGCGCAGATCGTCGTTGCAGCACTCGCGTGTTGAAGTGCCGTTCTCGTGCTACTTGATCTTGCCTTCGCGGAACTCGACATGCTTCTTCGCGACGGGATCGTATTTCTTCTTGACCAGCTTTTCGGTCTGCGTGCGGGTGTTCTTTTTCGTCACGTAGAAATAGCCGGTGTCCGCGCTCGAGTTGAGCTTGACCTTGATCGTGGTTGCCTTCGCCATTGGGCGTGTCCTTCGGTTCGATCAATCCATGAGAGGTTGGCGGCAATCTAGAGCATTTTCAGGCGAAGTGGAAACCGGTTCGCCGTGAAAAAAAAGCGATCAAGGAACGAAGAACCGTGCGCATTGCCCTGCAACGGAATCGGAACCTGCAACTCGTTCATTCCCGCGCAAGCGGGAATCCAGTCCTTGATTCATCTGGGCCCCCGCTTTCGCGGGGGCGAACGGCTCATATCATCTTAGGCGGCCGTGCGCCGTCCGGAAAAAAAAACGCCGATCACAGCAGCGAGCGAACGAAACGGCGTCCGACCCAGCGATAGAACGGCACCGGGAGGTCATGGCTGAAGCCGCAGGCGATGCGGTGTTCCAACTCGCCGAGCACGGCCTGGGTGATCGGCGGCATGTCAAGCCGTTCGGCCTCGGTCAGTGGCAGCCATACGAGCTCGATCAGTTCCGACTCCGGGCCGACCAAGCCCTCGACCTGGCCGGCAATCGCCTGCGCATCGAGTGCGAAGAACCGGGTATCGAAGCGCCGCGGACGGCGCGGCGGCGTGATCGCCCGCGCAATGTAATGGATCGCCGCAAGATCGGGATAGAGCCTTGTTGCCGCGACCTCGACCGGCCGGCCCGGCGGTGCCGCGGGGTGATCGTCCGCGCGCGGGCCGAGGACCAAACCGGTTTCCTCGACCGTCTCGCGGATCGCGGCGACGGCGAAAGCGCGGGCTTTGGCCGGGCTCGGACGCCGCATACGCGTCATCAGGCGTTGAGTGATACGCGGGTCGAGCTCGCTTGCAGCGCCGACGGCGCGATCGGCCGTCTCGACCCGCCCACCCGGAAACACGAACTTTCCCGGCATGAATTTATGCCGCTCATGGCGGCGTCCGAGCAGCACTTTCGGCGCTGCGCCCGAACGGTCGATCATGATCAGCGTTGCGGCATCGCGCGGCTGCGAGTTCGCAAAACTCATATCGCGATTGGCGCGATTCAGCGCCTCGGTCAGTTCGCGCGACGGATCGAACGCAGAAGCCGGATCGGGCTCTGCTTGCGTTGCGGCCGCAGCGGCAGGCGTGTCGGCAGTGTGATCGTCGGCGGCAGGTTCTTTCGGCATGACCGCCCTAATACAACAGTTTACATTCGTATCGAACCGCCATTGCGCGATTCTTGCCAGAAAAAGTCGGGCGCCTTGTCGTGATCGCAGAATGCAATTTGAAAAGGCGACAAGAAATTGCTTCGCGGGTCACCGGGCGCGGCGCCGAAAACCGTGGCGCTCGCGTGAGACCGCGCCTCCGGGGCGCCGCGGTGCCGTCTGCATGCGCCCCTCGGACAGGATCTCAAAGCGTAGCGCGCCGGCAACCGGCGCGGCCTCGACCAGCCGCACCGTGACCGGATCGCCGAGTCGAAAGGCCTCGCCGCTCGCGTCACCCACCAGCGCGTGCTGAGCCTCTTGGTAGCGGTAGTAGTCCTGGCCCAGCGTTGCGGCGGGAACGAAGCCGTCGGCGCCGGTGTCGTCGAGCTTGACGAACAAGCCGGCGCGCGTCACGCCGCCGATATGCCCCTCGAAACGCGCACCGACCTGATCGGCGAGGTGATGCGCGATCAGGCGGTCGACCGTCTCGCGCTCGGCGACCATCGCCCGCCGTTCGCAGGCGGAGATGCGTGCCGCAACCTCGCTGAGTGCGCCCGTGTCCTCGTGCTCGGGCAGGCCGTCGCGGCCGAAGCGCAATGCGCGGATCAGGGCGCGATGCACGACAAGGTCGGCATAGCGCCGGATCGGCGAGGTGAAATGCGCATAGCGTCGCAGATTGAGACCGAAATGCCCGTAATTCTCGGCGACGTATTCGGCCTGCGCCTGCGTGCGCAGCACCACTTCGTTGACGAGGTTTTCGACGTCGCGCCCTTTCACCCGCGCAAGGATGCGATTGAACTGCTCCGGCCGTAGCGCGCCCGCTTTCGGTAGCGAAATTTCCAAAGTGGCAAGGAACTCGCGTAGCGCATTGAGCTTGTCGATCGTCGGCTCGTCATGCACGCGATAGATGAGCGGCGTGCGTCCCCGCTCCAGCGTTTCGGCGGCGGCGACATTGGCAAGGATCATGAATTCCTCAATCAGCCGATGGGCGTCTAGTCGCTGCGGCATGATCACCCGATCGACGGTGAAATCGGGCTTGAGCAGGATCTTGCGCTCCGGCAGATCGAGATCGAGCGGCGCGCGGTCCTCGCGCGCCCGCTTCAGGGCCCGATAGGCGGCATAGAGCGGGGAAAGCACGAGCGAGAGCAGGGGTGCGGTCACCTCGTCGGAGGCATCTTCGACCGCGGCCTGCGTCTGGGCGTAGCTGAGGCGCGCGATCGATCGCATCAGCACGCGATGAAACGCATGGCTGCGCTTGCGTCCTTGCGCATCGATCACCATGCGGGCGACGAGCGCCGGACGGTCCTCGTTCGGTTTGAGCGAGCACAGCTCGTTGGAGATGCGCTCGGGCAGCATCGGCACCACCCGGTCGGGGAAGTAGACCGAATTGCCGCGCGCGAGCGCCTCGCGGTCGAGCGCCGAGCCGGGGCGGACATAATGGGCGACGTCGGCGATCGCGACATCGATGATGAAACCGCCCGGATTGCCGGGATCGGTGTCGGCGCGGGCGAAGACGGCGTCGTCGTGGTCTTTGGCGTCCGCTGGATCGACGGTGATGAAGGGAACCTCGCGCCAGTCCTCGCGCCGCTCAAGCGGCGCCGGCTGTGCGCGTTCCGCCTCCGCGACCGCTTCACGGGAAAACACATGCGGAATGCCGTGGGCATGAATGGCGATGAGGCTCGCCGTTCGTTCGCTCGCAAGCGAGCCGAGCCGCTCCGTGACCTTGGCCGACGGTAGGCCGAATCGGCCGTGCCGGCTTACCTCGACGGCGACGAGATCGCCCTCTTCGGCTTCGAGCGTGTCGCTCGGCCGGATCGCAAGCTCGCGCCCCATGCTGCGTTTTTCCACCGGGACCAGCCGGCCGCCGCCGCCCGGCACGCTGCGAAACACGCCGAGCGCGCGGTTCCTCGCGCGGCCGATAACCTTGATGGGACGGCCGCGGTGGCGGATGCCGCCATCGGCCTCGGCGGTTTCCTCGGTACGCAGCAGCGCCCGGTCGCCGACGCCGGGTGTCTCGTCCGGACGCGCCCGGCGGGCGACGTGAATGCGGATTTTGGGCGGCGGCCCGTAGGCCTCCTCGTCCCACTCGGTCGGGACCGCAATCAGTTCGCCGTCGGCATCGCGTCCGGTAACATCGGCAAGCACGACCGGTGGCAGCGCACCGGCAGGGTGCAGCTTCTTGCGCCGGCGGTCGATCCGGCCTTCGTCGGCAAGCTCGCGCAGCATGGCTTTGAGGCTCGCCCGGTCGGCATTCTTCAGGCCGAAAGCGCGGGCGAGCTCGCGCGCGCCGACTCGCCCGTCCTGCGCGGCGATGTAGGCGAGGAGTTCGTCTTTCGACGGAAGGGTCGGGCCCGACTTGCCGCGAGCAGAAGTCAAACTTGTACCCGTGATTGAGCGTTTCTGCCGAACTTGCACCGCTTTCGTCGCGGAGGATGCCATCATGTTGCAGCTATTGTTTCCTTCTCTGACGATCCGATCCCGGACCGTCAGAGAAGGAGAACCAGTTTATCCGCTTCTTGTGTTACGGCGCCAACACCATGAGACGGGCTCAAGCCGTGGTGCCGTACCATGGTGGAGCTTATGCGAGGTCAAGCTGAGCCGAAACGCGCATAAGCCCTTGCTGGAGGTAAGAAGCTCAGTGTCCTTTCACCAGGGACCGCGCCCGGCGCTGATCGTCATCTGCCGATCCATCGGCACGGATGAACTTGTCGCTGGAAGCGAAGGGCGGCTCATGTCAGGCGGATCGTCTTCGTGATCGAGGGCGGTCACTGGTGCGACAGCCTGTCACACGGTTGCTGTAGCACAGTACCGCGGTAAGTGATGGTATTGGCCCCCGAGCTGACGGGATTGACCGGACCTGATCGCGCGCACGCGCGTGGCAGAACCGGGATGATGGGGGACCGTCGGAGGGATGAACGGCGTTCGTGCATCGAGGGTGGATTCCATTTCGTGGAATCGGAATTCGTCCCGTTCGTCTTTAGTCGGTCGCGTTTTCTATGGTGAACCAATCTGTCGGCGCGGACCACGTCCGCGGCGGGCTTTGCCGCAATACTGCAGTCGGCGGGGCTCTTGAACGAAAACCGCGCGGCAGGCTATGAGGGATCGATGATGCCAGTGCGAAGAGCGCTTGTCGCAGTTCTAGCCGTGATCGGAGCGGCTTTCGGGACGCTTTCCGCGAGCGGTGGCGAGTATCCCGCACAGCCCATTACCCTGATCGTTCCCTTCGCGGCCGGCGAGCCGGCCGACAGGATCGCCCGCATCGTTGGCGAGCACATGTCGAGGACGCTCGGCCAGCCGATCATGATCAAGAACGTCGTCGGCGAAGGTGGAACGAAGGGGGCCGCCTACGTCAAACACGCGCCCAATAATGGCTACACGATCATTATGGGCCATATGGGCACGCATGCGGCGTCGGTCGCCCTCTTTCCCAACCTCGCTTACGACCCGGCAACGGATTTCGAGCCGGTCGGACTGGTCGCCGGCACGCCGATCCTGATCGTGATCAGGAAGGATTTCCCGGCGAAGAATCTCTCCGAGTTCATCAAATACGTGAAGAGGAAGGAGACCAAGGTCAACATGGCCCATGCCGATGTCGGATCGGCCTCCCACACGGCCTGTACGCTGTTGAACTCGATACTGAAGGTCACGCCGACCGCCATGCCCTTTGACGGCACCGGCCCAGCACTCAAGGCGCTGCTCGGTGGCCAAATCGACTATATGTGCGACCAGATCGTCAATCTCTTCTCGCAACTCGACAGTGGTGCGATCGAGGCCGTCGCTATTGCCGCGCCTACGCGCAATCCGGTGCTTCCGAACGTGCCGACCGCCAGGGAAGTAGGCCTGCCGGAATTCGAGGTATCGGCCTGGAATGCGCTGTTCGCCCCGAAGAACACGCCGAAGCCGATCGTCGACAAGCTCACCCATGCGCTCAACAAGGCGCTCGATGATGAACTCACGCGCCGCCGCCTGCTCGAACTCGGCAGCGACATTCCCCATGGCCCGCGGCGCGGCCAGAAAGCGCTCGCCGAACTGGTCGAAAGCGAGGTCGCGCGCCTCACCCCCGCGCTCAGGGCAGCACGGGCCGAGAATTAACGGATTCTCCCGAAATCGAATTTGAGCAAGCCGATTGTGTTCGCTTCCGCGCTTTGCGAGTGAACGGCATGCTGATCGAAGCGAGCGGATGCGTGTTATTGTCAGGCTTCCGGCTTGCGTCCGCGCCCGCCGCGGGCGGCGCGGGTGGTGATGTCCAGCGAAACGCCGACCATGCACCAGTATCATGATCTGATTGAGCGCATTCTCGCGGAAGGGGCGGACAAACCCGACCGCACGGGAACGGGCACGCTCTCCGTCTTCGGTCACCAGATGCGTTTCGATCTCGCCGACGGCTTTCCGCTCGTCACCACCAAGAAGCTGCATGTCAGGTCGATCATCTACGAATTGCTCTGGTTCCTTCGGGGCGACACCAATGTGAAGTTCCTGAATGCGCATGGCGTTACCATTTGGGACGAATGGGCGGACGCGGCGGGCGATCTCGGCCCCATCTACGGCGCACAATGGCGCTCGTGGCCGGCGCGCGACGGTGGTGCGATCGACCAGATTGCCGATGTCGTTGCCATGATCCGCCGCAGCCCCGATTCGCGGCGGCTGATCGTCACCGCGTGGAACCCGGCCGATATCGACAAAATGGCGCTGCCGCCCTGTCATTGCCTGTTCCAGTTCTATGTCGCCGAAGGCCGACTGTCCTGCCAGCTCTATCAGCGCTCCGCCGACGTTTTTCTCGGCGTGCCGTTCAACATCGCCTCCTACGCGCTGTTCACCTTGATGGTGGCGCAGGTCACCGGGCTCGCTCCCGGTGCGTTCATTCACACTTTTGGCGACGCCCATCTCTACTGCAACCATCTGGAGCAGGCGCGGCTGCAGCTCTCCCGTGCGCCGCGCCATCTCCCGACGATGCGCCTCAATCCGGCGGTGAGCGACCTGTTCGCGTTCCGCTACGAGGACTTCGCACTCGAAGGCTACGATCCGCACCCGCACATCAGGGCGGCGGTAGCGGTCTGAGGCATGCTCAAAGAGTTGGCGGTAACTTTCTAATCCTACGCAGCCTGTCGGGTGGGTTACGCGCCTTCGGCGCTAACCCACCCTACGCGCCAAGCCACACCCTATGTGTTAGTTCGCGGCAGAGAATGCCGCCAAAATACCTCTCCCCGCTTGCGGGGAGAGGTCGACGCGCGAAGCGCGGCGGGTGAGGGGGCAGCACAGCATTGCGGAGAAGCAAGAGCCCCTCATCCGGTTCGCGGCATTGCCGCTCGCCACCTTCTCCCCGCACGCGGGGAGGAGGAAATGTGCCGGCCATGGGATTGGTCGGCATAAGGACAGCGCCAATGTTGGCGGTGGGTTACGCGCCTTCGGCGCTAACCCACCCTACGCGCTACTATGCGACAGAGCCACT
>JANQIP010000243.1 GCA_028282095.1 Xanthobacteraceae bacterium
CGACATAACAAAGAGAAAGAGCGCGCGATCGATTCAACCTGAATGGATCGCGCTTCTGAGCATGATCCCGAAGAGTTGGCAGACTTTTCGGACAAGATCATGCGACAAAATATAGAGAAAGCGAGCGCGATTGAATCCACCTGAAGCAATCGCGCTCTAACACTCCTGAGCGCGCGGACCGCCGATCTTCGGCTCGCCGCGGCTTTGTAGCACTTCCCTCTTAGGCCGTTCTGGGCTAGAGCCTTTTCGGGCGAGCCGGAAACTGGTTCGCCGGGTGAACTGCGGCCAACAAACAACCAAAGGGTTCGTCCGATCCGTCGAAACGGATTGCGATTGAAGAGCATGATCCTGAAAAGCTGCAGACTTTTCGGGCAAGGTCATGCGAGACAAGAGAAGAACATGATCCCGAAAAGTTCGCAGGTCTTTGGGAGACATCATGCAGAAAGAAAACGAGCGCGTGGTTGATTCAACCTGAAGCGATCACGCTCTAGGTATCGCGCACCGCGCCTAGTCAGAGCGCGCGTGCAGGCTCCAACGGGCGGCGCATCCACGACGCCTTTTTTTGTGCCCGAAGTCTGGAATGGAATGCCAAAACGCACCGACATTTCTTCGATCCTGATCATCGGCGCAGGGCCGATCGTTATCGGGCAAGCCTGTGAGTTCGATTATTCCGGCACACAGGCGGTGAAAGCACTCAAGGCCGACGGCTACCGGGTCATCCTGGTCAATTCCAACCCGGCCACCATCATGACCGATCCGGAAATGGCGGATGCGACCTATGTCGAGCCGATCACGCCGGAGATCGTCGCCAAGATCATCGAGAAGGAGCGCCCCGACGCGCTGCTGCCGACCATGGGCGGACAGACGGCGCTCAATACCGCGCTCTCGCTCCGCCGGATGGGCGTGCTCGACCGCTTCGGGGTGGAGATGATCGGCGCCAGGGCCGAGGCGATCGACAAGGCCGAGGATCGCGAGCTGTTCCGCGAGGCAATGAAGAAAATCGGCCTTGAAACGCCGAAATCTTCGCTTGCCAATGCGTCCGATTTGAAAAAAGCCGACCGTGAGGAACGCACGGCCGAGATCGAGGCGATCAGAGCACGCGGCCTGACGGCGGACGACGAGCAGCGCGCCCTCGCGGCGTTCGAGGCAGGCTGGGCCGCGAACGAAGGCGAGCGCAAGCGCCGCTACATCGCGAAAGGACTGCTCGAAGCGCTCGAGGCGCTCGAAGAGATCGGCCTGCCTGCAATCATCCGCCCCTCCTTCACGCTTGGGGGCACCGGCGGCGGCATCGCCTACAACAAGGCGGAGTTCATCGCGATCGTCGAAATCGGGCTCGATGCCTCGCCCACCACCGAGGTGCTGATCGAGGAGAGCGTGCTCGGCTGGAAAGAGTTCGAGATGGAGGTCGTGCGCGATCGCAACGACAACTGCATCATCGTCTGCTCGATCGAGAATCTCGATCCGATGGGCGTGCATACCGGCGATTCCATCACCATCGCGCCGGCGCTGACGCTCACCGACAAGGAATACCAGATCATGCGCGACGCCTCGATTGCGGTGTTGCGCGAGATCGGCGTCGAGACCGGCGGGTCCAATGTTCAGTTCGCCGTCAACCCGGCGGATGGCCAGCTCGTCGTCATTGAGATGAATCCGCGGGTGTCGCGCTCCTCCGCGCTCGCCTCGAAGGCGACCGGCTTTCCGATCGCCAAGGTCGCAGCGCGCCTTGCGGTCGGCTACACGCTCGACGAGATCGCCAATGACATCACCGGCGGCGCGACGCCCGCTTCGTTCGAGCCAACCATCGACTATGTCGTCACCAAAATCCCGCGCTTTGCCTTCGAAAAGTTCCCCGGCGCCGAGCCGTACCTCACCACCTCGATGAAATCGGTCGGCGAGGCCATGGCGATCGGACGCACCTTCCAGGAATCGCTGCAGAAGGCGCTGCGCTCGCTGGAGACCGGGTTGAACGGTCTCGACGAGATCACGATCGAGGGGATCGGCGAAGGCGACGACAAGAACGCGATCCGCGCCGCGCTTGGCCGGCCGACCCCGGATCGCCTTCTCGCGGTGGCGCAGGCGATGCGGCTTGGCGCCTCCGATGAGGACATCCACCGCACCTGCAAGTTCGATCCCTGGTTCCTCGCCGAGATTCGCGGCATCATCGACATGGAGGCCAAGGTCAAGGCCAAGGGCCTGCCGCAGACGGCGGGCGCGCTGCGCCAGCTCAAATCCATGGGGTTCTCCGACGCGCGACTTGCCAAGCTCGCCGGCATCGGCGCCGACGAGGCAACGCGCCTGCGCCACGCGCTCGGCGTGCGGCCGGTGTTCAAGCGCATCGACACCTGCGCCGCCGAGTTCGCCTCGCCCACGGCCTACATGTATTCGACCTACGAGGCGCCCTTCGCGGGCGCGCCGGCCGACGAGTCCGTGCCCACCGACCGGACCAAGATCGTGATTCTCGGCGGCGGGCCGAACCGGATCGGGCAGGGCATCGAGTTCGACTATTGCTGCTGCCATGCCTCATTCGCGCTGCGCGAGGCGGGCTATGAGACCATCATGGTCAATTGCAATCCGGAAACGGTCTCGACCGACTACGACACGTCCGACCGGCTCTATTTCGAGCCGCTCACCGCCGAGGACGTGCTGGAGCTCATCGATTCCGAGCGGCGCGATGGCCGGTTGCACGGAGTCATCGTCCAGTTCGGCGGCCAGACGCCGCTCAAGCTCGCCGCGCCGCTGGCGCAGGCCAAGGTGCCGATCCTCGGCACGCCGCCCGACATGATCGATCTCGCCGAGGACCGCGACCGCTTCAAGAGACTGCTCGACCGTCTGAAGCTGCGCCAGCCGCTCAGCGGCATCGCCAAGACCCCAAAAAAGGCCCGTGCGATCGCCGACGACATCGGCTATCCGATCCTGATCCGGCCCTCTTACGTGCTCGGCGGACGGGCGATGGAGATCGTCCACGACGCCAATCACCTCGACCGCTATCTCACCCGCCTCACCCTCGATCTCGACCGGCCTTCGGAGCTGACGGTCGCCGAAAAACGTCCGCTGCTGATCGATCGCTATCTCACCGAGGCCATCGAGGTGGATGTCGACTGCATTGCCGACGGCAAGGACGTGTATATCGCCGGCATCATGCAGCATATCGAAGAGGCCGGTGTGCATTCCGGCGACTCGGCCTGCGCGCTGCCGCCCCATTCCCTGTCGGAAGAGACGGTCGCCGAACTCGTGCGACAGACCAAGGCGCTGGCGGTGGCGCTGAAAGTGGGCGGGTTGATGAATGTGCAATACGCGATCAAGGACGGCGAGATCTATGTGCTCGAGGTCAATCCGCGCGCCTCGCGCACGGTGCCCTTCGTCGCCAAGGTGATCGGCACTCCAGTGGCGAAGATCGCAGCGCGCGTGATGGCGGGAGAGAGTCTGGCGGGTTTTTCCCCGGCCCCGATGCGGTTCGGCCATGTCGGCGTCAAGGAGGCCGTGTTCCCGTTCGCGCGCTTCCCCGGCGTCGATACTGTGCTCGGCCCGGAAATGCGTTCGACCGGCGAAGTGATGGGGATCGACCGCAATTTCGATGTCGCCTTCGCCAAGAGCCAGATCGGCGGTGGGGCGCGGCTGCCGCGCGCCGGCACGGTGTTTGTTTCGGTGCGCGACTCCGACAAGACGCGCATTCTCGAAGCGGTCAAGCCGCTCGCCGAGCTCGGCTTCAAGGTGATCGCAACGTCGGGGACGCAGCGCGTGCTCGCAGCGCATGGCGTGCCGGCGCAGAAGGTCAACAAAGTGCTGGAGGGACGTCCGCACATCGTCGACGCCATCAAGAATGGCGGGGTGCAGCTCGTCTTCAACACCACCGAGGGGGCTCAGGCGATGTCCGATTCGGGATCGGTCCGCAGAGCCGCCCTCTTGCATAAAGTGCCATACTACACCACTCTTTCGGGAGCTCTGACGGCCGCTATGGGGATTAAGGCCTATCTCGGGGGCGATCTCGAGGTCCGCGCGCTGCAGAGCTATTTCGCCGACCACGCCTGACCGGGGGCGTGCGCCGGAATCGAAGGCACGGACGACATCGACCGTGATGGATTGCGCGCCGGGCTTTCGCCGGCTGGCGATCGAGTTGTTTTTTGCCGGAGGAACCGATGGACAAGATACCGATGACGGCCGCCGGCTACGCCGCGCTCGAACAGGAGCTCAAGCATTGCCAGCAGGTGGAGCGACCCCGCATCATCCAGCAGATCACCGAGGCGCGCTCGCATGGCGACCTCTCGGAGAATGCGGAGTATCACGCCGCCAAGGAGGCGCAGTCGATCAACGAAGGACGCATCGCCGAGCTTGAGGACAAGCTCGCGCGCGCAGAGATCATCGACGTGTCGAAGCTCTCGGGCGATACCATCAAGTTCGGGGCGACGGTCACGCTGATTGACGAGGATACGGAGAAGAAGACCGTCTACCAGCTCGTGGGCGAGCCGGAGGCTGACGCGAAGGCGGGCAAGATCTCGATCAGCTCACCGCTCGCGCGCGCTCTTGTCGGCAAGAAGAAGGGCGCGCAGGTCGAGGTGGTGACGCCCGGCGGCGCCAAGGCCTTCGAGGTGCTCAAGGTCGAGTGGCGCTAGCGCGCGATGGCGTTAGCTTGATTCAACCGCGCTCTCTTCTTCTTTGATTTGCCGCATGATCCTGTCCGGAAAGCTGGCCGGCTTTTCGCCATTATGCGCCAGATTCCGTTCATTCCCGCGCAAGCGGGAATCCCGCCTGGGCGGAGCATCTGGTTCCCCGCTTTCGCGGGGACGAACGGACTTCTGCTCCAATACCTCTCCCCGCTTGCGGCTATTTGATTCACACATCTCCGACGTCATCAAAAAGAGGATTCAAGATCAGAGACTTAACTGATCCGCGATACTGAACGAGCCGAAGTCCTGGGCCGGGCGGCCGCGATTGAAATGACTCGCCTTTTTGTTTCCTGCAGCGTCGGTCCTGCGAGATGTGTGAATACGATAGCTGCAAGCGGGGAGAGGTCGGATGCACGGCATGGGATTGGTCGGCATAAGGACAGCGCCAATGTTGGCGGTGGGTTACGCGCCTTCGGCGCTAACCCACCCTACGCGCTACTATGCGACAGAGCCACT
>JANQIP010000244.1 GCA_028282095.1 Xanthobacteraceae bacterium
GTGGCTCTGTCGCATAGTAGCGCGTAGGGTGGGTTAGCGCCGAAGGCGCGTAACCCACCGCCAACATTGGCGCTGTCCTTATGCCGACCAATCCCATGACGTGTACGTTTCCTTCTCCCCGCAAGCGGGGAGAGGTCATTCAGTGCTAGCGCCGAAATGTGATCAGGCAGTTCCGCAATCGCCGCCCGCAGGGAAGTGGATCGCCACCGGCGCGTAGGTGTCGCCGAGCTCGATACCCGGCGGCGTCTCACGCGCGAGCGCGAGCGCGCCCGGCAGCAGGTGGGTATGACAGCCGTCGGGCGAACGGCCGTTGGGCGGCGGGATGGGCGAGGCGATCTCCGCGCGCGCGCCGAACGCTTCGACGACGCGCATCGGGCTCGCCTCGATAAAGCAGTTTCCGGCTTCGGTCAGCACGCGCGGCAGGGGCGCGCCGACGAACCGCCTTAACAACCGCAGCAGCGTCGGGTCGGCGGTGCGGATCATGAAACGCGCCGAGCGAAACCCAAGGCCGAGGTCGAACAAAATCTCGCGGTCGCCTGCCGGATCGATGGCTCGGTCGTCGTGCCCCACCTCCGTCAGCCCCGCCGGCCTCGTCTCGGGCAGTCGCCGCCGGTCGACCGCGATCACCGTTGGTCCGGCGCCACCCTCGGCGGTCATCTGACGAAAGGCGCGGCTATGGCGATCGATCCGCAGGCGCAGCGCGCCGCCGCGATCGCGGGCGATTACCGTGTCGCCCTCGATCCGGGCGGTCGGGTCGTGGATCGGCACCTCCGCGACCGCGCCATGCACGCCCACAGACCAGGCGCCATCGCCTCGACGCAAGGTGTCGAGGACAAAGGCGCGAATCTCCTCCTCGCCCCAGTCCGGCCGGCGCAGCGGGACCCCGAGTTGGTCGAGCCGGGCCGGCAGTGCGGCCCAGATCTGCGCACGCGTCTCGGGCTCGCACGTCCCCCAGCCCGCGATCTCGTCGCGGCTGCGGGCGCACCCGCGGCACCATTGGGTCACCGGGTCCAACGCACAGATGCCGATGCAGGGGCTCGCGATCATGCCGAGACCTTCGACGTGGACGACACCGGTGCCGAAAGCAGTGCCTGCACCATCGCCGCAGGCACTGCAGGGGGCGATGCGGGAAGAGGGGCGACGTCGTCGAAGAAGCCCTTGGCAAAGGCCACAAGCGCATCGGGGTCCGGACCGCGATCGACATCGCCGAGTACCCAAACCCCGCGTTTGGCGACCCGGAAAGTCAAGGGGCAGGCCCGTCCGCAATCATTGAGGTGCGCGAGGCCCGTGAGTTGGAAATCATCCCGAATGATGGGGCCCCCGCGATCGAGACACTCGGTCAGCCGCCGTGCGAGCCATAGCCCCGGCCCGCAGATTCTGCTGGTATGCCGACATAAAGTGGAAAGGTAGTCCCAGTTGCCTTTTCTCTGCGCCATGCCGCCCTCCGCGCTGGCGACGGAAGCGCGCCGGCGGGCGGGTGATAAAGACGCAGCTGCGCCACCCCTCATCACGCCGTCCCGAGGCGCCCCGCCCGGTTCGGTTTCTACGGATGACGGCAGGTCTCCTGACTCACGGGTCCTCGCTCTCCCGATCCTTCCCGGCCGCTCCGGCGGAGCAATGCCAGTGGTTCGCTTCGGGGTCGCTCGCCGCTCACAGTTGCGGGGGCAGTCGCGGATTTGGCCCCGACATTCGGTCAGCCGCACCGCGTTCCCTATTATTCAACGCGCCGTTGCAGACGCGTCGAACCGTCATCGAACGACGCAATAGGCCCGAATGCGACGCCGGCGTCAAGGTGGGTATACGCACGACTGCAGTGGCCGGCTTGGAAGAACGGCTCGGCACTGCGCTCGTAAACCGATTGGCCGCGCTCTATGATCTTGCCGACATTTCGATAGAGCATCGGATCAGCTAGCGTTCCTTACCTCACGGTCTGGATCGGACCGTCAGGTAAGGAACACTATCGGCCCGCCGCCATGAGCGCGACGCGGCGCGCGCCGGAACCGGGCATGAACGCCATGCATGACACCTGCCCGCAGGCTGCTCCTCTCAGATGCGAGCGGCTCGGGTTGTTTGTCGCAGAAAGCGGCTCCTCATGCGCATCCCGACGCGCGAGCCGTCGTATGGGCGCGCTCGAAAAAGGTGCGCAATGATTCTCTTGCGCCACCCGCAGACGGCAGCTCCGCCAGGACTCTGCTTCGGTCGCTTCGAGCCGCCCGCGGGCCCCAACGCCACTGCGGAGATCGCGGCCGCCCTTGCCGTCACACCCTTGGCGCGGGCGGTCGTCGCAAGCCCATCGCGACGCTGCCGGGAACTTGCCGAGGCGCTTGCGGTGCGGGACGGCGTGCACCTCATGTTCGACTCCCGGCTGCTCGAACTCGACTTCGGCGCCTGGGAAGGCCGGCTCTGGGCGGAGATCGAACGCACCGAAAGCGATGCCTGGACTGTCGATCCGCTAAACCGCGCGCCGCCTGGCGGCGAGTGCTTCGCGGCGCTACGCGAGCGCGTGCGAGCGGCCCTCGCTGAGGCTCCCGAGGGGGCCGTGCTGGTCTGCCATGCCGGGCCGATACGCGCAGCGCGCATGTTGCTGACCGGCGCATCCTTTGACGCGGTTTTCGCCGAGCCGGTGCCCTATGCAACCCCAATTCACCTCGCGCCTGCGCATAAAGGCTTGGCGCGGATGTTGGACTGCCGTGGGATTGCATGATGCGCAAGCAAAGGAAACATGAATGCACGGAGTGTTCGATCCGGCGGCGCCGGCGGCGCCGCAAATATCGTTTGATGAGTTCATGAAGGTCGACATTCGCGTCGGGACGGTTCTCTCCGCCGAACCGCTGGAGGGGGCACGCAAGCCGGCCTACAAGCTCGAGATCGATTTTGGCAGCGGTGTCGGCCGCCGGAAGTCCTCGGCACAGATCACCGACCGATATCGCACGGAAGACTTGGTCGGGCGGCGCGTCGCGGCGGTCGTCAACTTTCCACCGAAACAGGTTGGGAAACACATGTCGGCCGCACTGGTTCTCGGCTTTCCCGACAAGGATGGAAACATTGTGCTGATCGCGCCCGACGGCGATGTTCCGGACGGCGCGCGTCTTTCATGACGACCGCCGCTGGAGGCACGGTTCACTGCTGGGAAAGCGCCCGACCGAACTGCACGGGTGGGATCAGTCGCCGCCACCCAATGACAAGCCTCGCGTTTGTTCCTCGATTCGACTGCGAAGACTATAGATTTCTCTCAACGTCTCGGCGTTCATGGCCTGTGTTGCCGACAGGGCGGCGTTCTTCGCCTTTTCTTCAATGAGGTCGCCGGACGCCTCCATCCGAACGACCCTGGCATTGAGATCCAACAACAGCGCATCGATGCGTTTGATATCGTTCCTGAGTGATTCAATATTCGCCGTCAGCAAGAGTACTTTCTGCAGAACTTCGGAAATCGCCGTCATTTACTCACCAGATCCTTGATAGTCGAAGCAGCGGATGCGCGTGCTTCATCGACCGTGGCGTTGGCCAGATCCAACAGGGCCGCGATCGTTTCGAGTTCAAGGCCAACATCCCTTTCGGTCGCAAAACCATTACCCGGCGACGCTGGCGTCGCAAAACTCGCCTGTTCTTTTGCCTTCGCGAAATCGAGTTCCGGCGGGTAGTTGCCGATATCGGCGCGGACGGCTTCGACGATCGCGCCGGCCGCAGGAGCCAGCGCCCGGGCCTGCTCGCCGAGGATCTGCATCCAGGCCTGGACGAACGTGGTCTGCATCCGCACAAGGTCCTGGATGTCCCCGGCCTCGGCGAGTTTCTGCGCCACTTCGAACATTGAAGACAAGTCACGCTCGGCCGAGCCTGTCGCCGTCGTACCGGCCTGTTGCCCGTCCTCCCGCACGCCGTCCTCGTGCGCCCCCTTGCCGTCTTGCTGCCCGGCGACCTTGTCCGCCCTCATCCGTTCTTCGAAGGCCACGACCGCCTTCTGCGCTCCCTGGACAAGGATGTTAAACGCTGACCGTACCTGCTCCACGCTACGTTCAGCCGCGACGCGTATGTCATCGGGATTCTCGAAAGGCGGTGTCGTGCCCTTCATGGTGACGCCTCACTACGGTTACGCCTTACGCCAACGATGGTGACCGCTCGCCCGGCCGGGGCCGGAATGCCTGCTGGCCCGGAGAACAAATTGAATCATCATTATCTTAAGTAAATGAGAACACCTACACAGACAAGCTGCCGGCAATACACTGCCGCGGCTGCGACAATTCTTTGGCGCCGCGAATCCTACCGGAGCCGGCCGCATCGCGTCGTCACCAAGGATGCGTTGTCCGGGATGCACAGCCTCGCTCCTCAATAGCAGGACAGATGGCGTCGAGTCCGCTAGAGCATGATCCCGAAAAGTTGGCAGACTTTTCGGACAAGATCATGCGACAAAACAAAGAGAAACAGAGCGCGATTGATTCAACCTGAAGCCATCGCGCTCTAGTGATGCGGCACCAACGCTTGGGCTCATCGTGTTGGTGCCGCATCACAAAGCATAGGATCAGCTAGTGTTCCGGGCTGACGGACCGGGATCGGACCGTCAGAGAAGGAAACACTAGGGGCGATCGCCCGGTGCCCCCCGTTCAGTCGGCGCGGAAGCCGAGCCTGATGCCGCCAGGGCGAAATCCGATTCCACAGGATCGGAGGTCGCTCTATTTTTCCTGGAGTGATCGCATTTTCTGCGGCGAACCGGTTCCCACTTCGCCGGAAAATGCTCTGGCGCGGCCGGATGTAGCGGGTGCGATCATCGCCACGAGATCGACGAGCGCGGCGAGGGGGGTGAGCTTCAGGGCGCCTTCACGCCCTGCCTCGACCCGCGCGGCCTCGGGGACGAAGGCCTGTTTGAAGCCGAGCTTGGCTGCCTCCTTCAGGCGGGCGGGAGGCTGCGCCACCGGACGCACCGCGCCGGAGAGCGAGACCTCGCCGAAATAGACCGCATCGGCAGGCAGCGCTGCCTGCGCCAGCGAGGAGACGAGGGCGGCGGCCGCGGCAAGGTCCGCGGCGGGTTCCTGGATGCGCAGGCCTCCCGCCACATTGAGATAGACGTCATGCCCGGACAGCCGTACGCCGCACTGAGCTTCCAGCACGGCCAGCACCATCGAGAGCCGGTTCGCGTCCCAGCCGACAACGGCGCGGCGCGGCGTGCCGAACGCGGTCGGGGCGGTGAGGGCCTGGATCTCGACGAGCAGGGGACGCGTGCCCTCCATTCCCGCGAACACTGCCGTGCCGGGAGCGCCGAGGTCGCGTTCCGACAGGAACAGCGCCGAGGGATTGGCGACTTCGGCAAGGCCCGCGCCCGTCATCTCGAACACGCCGATCTCGTCGGTCGGCCCGAACCGGTTCTTGATCGCCCGCAATATGCGGAAATGGTGGCCGCCCTCGCCCTCGAAGGAGAGCACGGCGTCGACCATGTGCTCGACCACGCGGGGCCCGGCGATCTGGCCGTCCTTGGTGACATGGCCGATGAAGATGACTGCCGCGCCCGACCGTTTAGCAAACGCGATCAGGGCCTGGGCGGCGGCGCGCACCTGGGTCACCGTGCCGGGGGCGGATTCAACGGCATCGGTCCATAGGGTCTGGATCGAATCGATGACGACCAAGCGGAAAGGCGGGCCCTGCGAGAGCGTTGCGATCACATCTTCGACCGAGGTCTCAGCCGCGATGGCAACCGGCACGGCCGACAGCGCAAGCCGTTCGGCGCGCAGACGAACCTGTGCCGCCGACTCTTCGCCGGTGACATAGACCACCCGATGTCGCGCGCCGCCGGCCGCTTCGGCCTTGGCGAGCGCTGCCGCAATCTGCAAAAGCAAAGTGGATTTGCCGATGCCCGGATCGCCGCCGACCAGCAGCACCGAGCCGCGCACCAGGCCGCCGCCGGTCACCCGGTCGAACTCGCCGATCCCGCTGGCAAGACGGGGCGCCTCCTCCTTGGTGCCGGCGAGCGTCTCAAGCGCGAAGGGCCGTCCCTTGCGCGGCGCACGACCGGGTCCGCTCACCCGCGCGGTCCGCCCGGCGGGCTCCTCGCTGATCGTGTTCCATGCGCCGCAAGCGTCGCACTTGCCCTGCCAGCGACCCGTGACCGCCCCGCAATTCTGGCAGACGAAATGCGTAGCGCTTCGAGCCATGCTTGATCTCGACGGCGAAGAATGGAGAGCGCGTCCCCGACCGTATCCAGGATGCTTCGATTCGCACTGTAAGACGAGGAACGCCGGCCAGAAAGCTCGGCACCGTGCTCACAATGCCGGCCTCTCCGGCAGGTGGCGGTCATGAGCCGAACGCGAGCGTGATCGCCTCAGGTCGGATCGATCGCGCTCTCTTTCTCTTGGTTCTTGCAGGATCTTGTCCGAAAAAGCTCGCGGCTCTTCGGGATCTTGTCCGAAAAGTCTGAAACTTTTCGGGATCATGCTCCCTTTTGTCTGATCGCAGGATCTTGTCCGAAAAGTCTGAAACTTTTGGGGATAATGCGTCAGGACTGCTGAGAAGACGAGGTCCACACCCGGTGGTGGCGGGTGCCGAGGCCGGTCAGCACCTCATAGCCGATCATCCCGCTCCACGCGGCAAGGTCGTCGACGCCGATCCCGTCGCCCAGGAGGGTCGCGAAGTCGCCCCGGCGGGTGGATTTTTCCGGGACCGCGGTCACGTCGACGGCAATGAGGTCCATCGAGACCCGACCGACGATCGGGCAGCGCGTCCCGGCAACAATCGCATGCGCGCCCGAAGGCTGAGCGGTGGCGCACAGATGGCCGTCACCATAGCCGACCGCGACGATTGCGATCCGCGAGTCTTTGGGGGCGGTCCAGGTCGCGCCGTAACCGACGCTTGCTCCGCGCGCAACCTTTCGCACCTGGACGAGGCGGCCCTTGAGGCTGACCACCGGCTGCATCGGATTGGGCGAGCCCGGCGTCGGGTTGACGCCGTATAGTGCAACGCCGGGCCGCACCAGGTCGCAATGGGCGGCGGTACCGAGAAAAATCCCGGGCGAATTGGCGAGCGAGGCGGCAACGCCGCGGAACATCATGCGCAACTCGCGGAAGAGCTGGATCTGCCGCGCATTGAGCGGATGCTCGGGCGTATCCGCGCAGGCGAAGTGGCTCATGATCAGCGCGATCCCGTGGCCCGGGGTCTTCAAGCGCGCCGACAGCGCGGGGGCCTCGTCGATCGCGAGGCCGAGCCGGCTCATGCCGGTATCAAAATGGAACGCCGCGCCTTCGGTCCAGCCATGCACGCTGCAAAACGCGTCCCACTCGACGAGCTCGGCGAGGCTCCCGATCACCGGTCGCAGCCGGGAGGTCGCGAAATAGGAGGCTCCGCCCGGTGGAAAACCGTTGAGCACATAGATCACCGCGTCCGGCGCACTCGCGCGAACAATCCGCGCCTCGTGAATATGGGCAACGAAGAAGGTCTCACATCCGCCCTTGGCAAGGGCAGCCGCAACCTGGCGCAGCCCGCAGCCATAGGCATCGGCCTTGACCACCGCGGCGCAATCGGCAGGAGAGACGCGCTCGGCAAGATTGCGCCAATTGGCGACGATTGCGTCGAGATCGACGGTCAATATCCCGCCGGTCTCGATCAGCGGCGGACCAGCGGAGACGCTTGCTCCTTCGGCCGCTAATGCCGTTTCGACCTCGCGCGATGTCAGCTTGCGCTCATGCACCGCCATGGGGCCCTCGTTGCGACTGATGGGTTGCGGGCGGCCGGACGCGACAAGGGCGGCCAATAACGAGAATGCGTCACTATGACCGGTTTCGCCCGGCTGGCAACCCCGCCTCACCACCACATAAGGATCAGAGCCGTGAGACGCAACGGACGGTGTCAGCGGCGAGCGCTTCCGTGAAATCGGACGGTCGCGTGTTCTGCGACGGGGACACGGCTCGCGCCGTCACGTGCGCGCGGGCAGGTGGTCGTCCTCGGCAAGGTCGGAGAAGCGGGTGACGTCGGCCTTGAACTGAAGCGCAACGGTGCCGGTCGGACCGTGGCGCTGCTTGCCGACGATCACTTCGGCGCGCCCGTGCACGGCTTCCATGTCCGACTGCCATTTGAAGTACTCCTCAGTGCCCGGGCGCGGCTCCCGGTTCTTCAGGTAGTACTCCTCGCGGAACACGAACATCACGACGTCGGCATCCTGTTCGATCGAACCCGATTCACGCAGGTCCGAGAGCTGCGGGCGCTTGTCCTCGCGGTTCTCGACCTGGCGCGAAAGCTGGGACGCCGCAATGATCGGGATGTTCAGCTCCTTCGCCAGCGCCTTGAGGCTGGTGGTGATCTCGGTCACCTCCTGCACCCGGCCTTCGACGGCGCGGCGGGTCGAGCCCTGCAGCAACTGGATGTAATCGACGGCGAGAAGATCGAGCCCGCGCTGGCGCTTGAGCCGGCGCGCGCGGGCGGCGAGCTGGGCGATGGAAAGGCCACCGGTCTCATCGATATAGAGCGGGATGGTCTCCATCTCGCGGGCGGTCTCCGCGATCCGGTCGAAATCGGACGGGTCGATCTCGCCGCGGCGGATGCGATAGGAAGGAATCTCGCTCTGCTCGGAAATGATGCGGGTGGCGAGCTGCTCGGCCGACATTTCGAGCGAGAAGAACCCGACGATCCCGCCATTGGTCGAGACGATGCGCCCGTCGGGCTGCACCTCGCCGCGCCAGGCCTTGGCGACATTGTAGGCGATGTTGGTCGCAAGCGCGGTCTTGCCCATGCCCGGCCGGCCGGCAATGATCACGAGGTCGGAGGGCTGCAGGCCGCCCATCATCCGGTCCATATCCTTGAGCCCGGTCGCGAGCCCGGACAGCCGCCCGTCGCGCTGATAGGCACGGGCGGCCATGTCGACCGCGGTGGTCAGCGCCTGGGCGAAGCGCTGGAAGCCGCCGTCGTAACGGCCGGTCTCGGCGAGTTCATAAAGGTTGCGCTCGGCCGCCTCGATCTGGTCGCGCGGCGCCGAATCGATCGGGGCGTCATAGGCCTCGTTCACCATCTCCTCGCCGATGCCGATCAGGGCCCGGCGCAGCGCGAGGTCGTAGACGGTCCGTCCGTAATCCTCGGCATTGATGATGGTGGTCGCTTCCGCCGCAAGGCGGGCGAGATACTGGCTGGCGGTAAGGCCGGCGATGTCGACATCGGCCGGCAGGAAGGTCTTCAACGTGATCGGAGTTGCAACCTTGCCCGCCCGCACCAGCCCGCTGGCAAGCTCGTAGATGCGCTGATGGATCGGCTCGAAAAAATGTTCCGGATTGAGGAAATCGGAGACGCGGTAGAGCGCTTCATTGTTGACGAGAATGGCGCCGAGCAGCGCCTGCTCGACCTCGACATTATGCGGCGCACTGCGGAACGTCGGCGGATGCTCCGCCGGCGGCTTGCGTGCGATCGATTCCACGGCCATTCGCGCTGCCTCGCATTCCTAAATGCTTCTTGTTCGACACCAGACACCTCCGCACGCGCGCACTTGGTCGGACTACTGCGGACCCCCGGATCCGCACACATACACTGCTCAAGAACACGATCGCTCGAAAACACTGCCGGCGGGCCAAGAGCGAACTCTGTTTCGGTGGATATAGAATTCGCTCGATTCGTTCTTTGTTGGTTGCGTGTTCTGCGGCGAACCGGCTGCCACTTCGCCCGAAAACACAACGGAGCGTGATTGATTCAGATTGAGTCAACCGCGCTCTCTTTCTCTTCTTTCTGATCGCATGATCTTATCCGAAAAGTCGCCAGCTTTTCGGGATCACGCGTCGGCCCGCGTTGGTTGACACGTGTGCCACGATTCTCTCTTAAGTTGGAAATCAGCCTTGCTCGGCGAATGGAGGCCCGCGCTTGGGCGGAATGAGGATCCCGATCCGCTTCGCCGAAGCTGCTCCCCCAACGACTCGGCTGCGGGAGTCTTCCGCGGAGCAGCGCCGCATTCAATGCAAAGGCGCATATGAATCCCACTTTCCTAGTTATCACATTAGAAAAAAACTGTTCTTTCGAAATCGGTCGAATTGGCTTGACGTGTCGCGTGGCGGCGACATTGGCTGTGACGCCGATTTTGCTCCCGAGGCCGACGGCACTGTCTGTGTAGGAACGAAGGCATTATCCCATGCATACGCAATCGACCGAGCAGTGGCAGCACGATCATGTTTTCCTCGGGCCGCATCACGCGCGGCGCGAGCGCCGGGTTTGGCTCGTGGTCGGCCTCACTGCCGTGATGATGGTTGCGGAGATCGTCGGCGGCATGATCTTCGGGTCGATGGCGCTGATCGCCGACGGCTGGCACATGTCGACCCATGCCGCTGCACTCGCGATTGCGGCGCTCGCCTATGCCTTCGCCCGCAGGCACGCAAAAGATCCGCGCTTTGCTTTTGGCACTGGCAAGGTCGGTGAGCTCGCCGGCTTTGCGAGCGCGGTTGCGCTTGCGTTGGTCGCGCTCGCAATCGGCTATGAGAGCGTCACGCGTCTTTTTCACCCCGTCGCCATCTCATACAACGAGGCACTGTTGATCGCCGTGCTGGGGCTGGCGGTGAACCTTGTGAGTGCCTGGCTCCTCGGCGCAGGCGACCATGCTCATGGAGAAGAGGGCCACCACCATCACGATCACAATCACCGTGCCGCCTATGTGCACGTGCTGACGGACGCGCTGACCTCACTGCTTGCCATCGCAGGTCTGCTGGCGGCCCGGTTGTTCGCCTGGAACTGGGTCGATCCGGCGGTCGGAATCGTCGGTGCCGGTGTGATCGCATTATGGGCCTTAGGGCTGATACGCTCCTCCGGCGCCGTGCTGCTCGATATCGTCCCGGCTCCGAGAACGGCTGCCAAGATCCGTGAGCGGCTGGAGGTCGACGGCGACCGGCTCGCCGACCTTCACCTCTGGCGTGTCGGGCCCGGCCATATGGCGGTGGTTGCCGCGGTGGTATCGGATCGGCCGCAGCCGCCGGATGCCTACAAGGCACGCCTGCAGGACATTGCCGGAGTGTCCCACGTGACCGTGGAAGTGCATCTGTGCCCCGAGCATGCCGGAGCATGTTGAGCTGATACAGCTATCGCATGATCCCGAAAAGTTGGCGGACTTTTCGGACAAGATCATGCGATAAAAAAGCAAAGAGAAAGAGAGCGCGATCGATTCAAGGAGAAGCCATCGCGCTCTATCGCCTCGGGACCGCAAACGAAGCGCGGTCCGCCGAAGCCCGCAGCCTACTCGCCGGCCAACCGGAACGGGGGGCGGTTCCCGTTCTCGAGCATGCGCAGCCGCTGCTCTTCGCGCGGAATATAGTTGCGGGTCATCGGAACCACGCCCTGGCGCCGGGTCAGCTGAATCTGGAACACCATCATGTTCTGATTGCGGAAGGCCATCTCGGAGCCGGCGAGGTAGAACTCCCACATGCGCACGAAACGCGGATCATAGAGCCGCTCGGCCTGTTCGCGATGGGCGAGAAAGCGCTCGCGCCAAGCCTTGAGCGTCTCGGCATAGTGCAGACGCAGGATCTCGATATCGGTAATCAGCAGGCCGGCACGCTCGATCGATGGCAGGACCTCCGACAGTGCCGGAATGTAACCGCCGGGAAAGATGTATTTGGCGACCCAGGGATTGGTGAAGGACGGCCCCTCCGAACGCCCGATCGAGTGGAGGAGGGCGACGCCGTCATCGGCGAGCGCGTCAGCAAGCTTTTGGAAAAAGGTATCGTAGAACTGCACCCCGACATGTTCGAACATGCCGACCGAGACGATGCGGTCATAGCGCTCCGACACGTCGCGGTAATCCTGCAGGCGGAACCGGGCCGCCTGCGCGAGCCCTTTCTCGTTCGCCCGCCCGGACGCGATGTCGAGCTGTTCGCGCGAGAGCGTGATACCGGTGACATTGGCGCCGCAGATTTCCGCGAGGTAAAGCGCAAGACCGCCCCATCCGCAGCCGATGTCGAGCACGCGCTGGCCGCGATCGGCCAAGAGCTTTGCGACAATGTGGCGCTTCTTGGCGAGCTGGGCATCGTCGAGCGTGTCCTCGGGGGTCTCGAAATAGGCGCAGCTATATTGCCGGTCGGAGTCGAGGAAAAGCGCATAGAGCCGGCAGTCGAGATCATAGTGATGGGCGACGTTGCGCTGCGCGCGGCCGCGCGGGTTGAACTGGCTCAGCTTGCGCAGCACATATCGCGCCGCCTTGAGCGGCAGCGTCCACGCCATCCGGCGCTTTTGTTCGCTGTTATTGAATATGAGGCCAATGAAGTCGGCGATCGAGCCCTGCTCGGTGACGAAGGTGCCTTCCATATAGGCTTCGCCGAGCCGCAGGTCGGGATCGAACAGGACGGCGCGCTGCGCCTTGGGCGTGGCGAACCGTACCGCGACCGGATATCCGGTCCCGTCGCCGAAAGCATAAGTGGCGCCCGAAGCTGTCGTCACCTGCAAATGGCCGCGGTGAACTAGCGAGGAAAATGCAGTTCGCAATAACCGGTCCATCGGCGAACCCTAACGCCGGAGTGTTCGCGAGCCGTCGCCTGCCGCAATTGGCCTGTGCCGTTACCTGCCGCAATTGGCCTGTGCCGTTAAGAGCTAATCTCTTACTCTCGCAACGCTCGCAGGTCCTGCTAGACTAAATCAAAATCGATCCGCGAGGCAATATTTGCTTGCATCGGGCGGCCGCCAAGGGCACGGCGATTTGCGTCATGCCTACAAGAGGATAAAATGGATGCATCAGATTGGTTCGGTACCGCCAGCGGCCGGATCAGGGAAGGGGAGCGAGCCGGGGAGAGCGATTGGACGTGAGGAGACGACACGCGCTCAGCGGGCTGATCGTGGCGGCAGCGATCGGGCTCGGCACGGGCGATGCGCGCGCGCAAACCGATCTCGGTGCCGGGAAGAACGCAGCGCAGCTCTTTGCCGCCAATTGCAGCGCCTGTCATCGATCGGCAGCGGGCTTGGCGCGTGGGCGCAGCGTAAGATACCTCGCCCGGTTCCTGCTCCAGCACTATACGACCAGGCCGGCCAATGCGAGCGCCATTGCGCGCTACCTCACGCGCGTGCGCCCGGCGCCACGGGTCCGGCCGGCCGCCCGCCCACCCGAGGAGACACCGCCTGCGGGGCAGCCAGCCGCCGCGGTACGGACGCCACCCCCCCGGCCGCTGAAGCCGCTCCCCAAGGCGACGGTCGAGCGGTTGCGCAACTTCGCAGTCTCGGCAGACGCGGCAAAGCCGTCCGACGGGACCACGCCGGAGCGAGGCGAGGCGCGGATCGCCGCCTATGCCGGGATCGGCGTTGCGGCTCAATCGCTGCACGACACGGCGGTCGACGCGGCGCTCAGGGATGGACACGGAGACGCACGCGCGGGGTTGCCGGAGCGCGGACCGCCGGTGTTGCAGGCGGGCGGGCCTTCATCCACCGCCGCCGGTGCGGCGGAAAAGCCGGCGGAGCGCAGCGCGGAGAGCGTTGATCGGCCATCCCGGCCTGCGGCGGCAACTGATGTCCTCCCGCGGCACGGGCCGCCGGCGCGCGGCGCCATGCCATCGGTGCAATCAAACGAGGACACGCTTTAGAGCGCGATGGCTTCAGTTTGAATCAACCACGCTCTCGTTCTCTTTGTTCTGTCGCATGATCTTGTCCAAAAAGTCTGCAACTTTTCGGGATCATGCTTGTCTTTGTCTTGTCGCATGATCTTGTCCAAAAAGTCTGCAACTTTTCGGGATCATGCTTGTCTTTGTTCTGTCGCATGATCTTGTCCGAAAAGTCTGCAACTTTTCGGGATCATGCTCTGGTGCTGCGGTACCAACGCTTCAGCTTGTCTCAACGTGTTGGTGTCGTCGTATAAAGAGTATCGGACTAAGTAATTTGGTGCTCCCCTCTTTCCTGGACCGTCAGCCCAGGAATACGGGTTTCCGTTCCGACGATCGCCGGTCCGGTATGAGACGGGGCTCACATCTCGGTGAGTGCCGTAGCGGTGCCATCGGCCAGTCATAACTGCCTATGTTGAGCGAAGCTCGACCATCGAGACCGTCGCCGGCCGTCACGCTCGGGCCGCAGCCGCAGAGGAAAGCAGACCGCATGGACAAGAAGACGTTCGAGGTCGTCCGCAGCGACGAGGAATGGCGCCGCCTCCTTACGGAGGAGCAATATGCTGTGATGCGCAAGCATGGCACCGAGAGGCCGGGAAGCTGTACGCTGAATCATGAAAAGCGGGCCGGGGCTTTCTCATGCGCGGGCTGCGCGCAACCGCTGTTCGTCTCCAGGACGAAGTTCGAGAGCGGCACCGGCTGGCCGAGCTTTCATCAGCCGGTCGAGGGCGCCGTCGGAACCTCGGAAGATCGCAGCTTCGGAATGGTCCGCGTCGAGGTGCATTGCAACCGGTGCGGCAGCCATCTCGGCCATGTCTTTCCCGACGGACCGGCGCCGACCTACCAGCGCTACTGCATCAACGGCGTGGCCTTGACCTTCCAGCCCGAATAGATCCACGACCTCGTATCCGGCTCGTCCTTTCGGGGGCAACCCAACTGATCATGCAGGACACGTCGGCAGAAACTCACGTCCATTGAAGCGCGGTTGCTTCAGCCTGAACCGATCGTGCTCCCTCTTTCCCTTTAGTTTGGTCGCGTGATCTTGTCCGAAAAGCCTGCAACTTTTCGGGATCATGCTTGTCTTGGTCTTGCGCATGATCTTGTCCGAAAAGTCTGCCAACTTTTCGGGATCATGCTTCAGGATGAATGACCTCTCCCCGCTAGCGGGGAGAGGTCGGATTGTCGAAGCATCAGCTTCGGCAATCCGGGTGAGGGGCAAGCATGGCCGGGGCAGAGACCGACCGCGCGATCCAAGGGGCACCGCATTCCGCGTTCTCGGAACAACGATGGTCTGACAAACGCAACTGGTGTGCTTGAAAAGATTGCAGGCGCCTCGGCAGCGCCGCAGCCCCCTCACCCGCCGCACTGCGTGCGTCGACCTCTCCCCGCTTGCGGGGAGAGGTAACAGGGGCCGGTGAGCCAGCGCATGATCTTATCCGAAAAGTCTGCAACTTTTCGGGATCA
>JANQIP010000251.1 GCA_028282095.1 Xanthobacteraceae bacterium
GAGCATGATCCCGAAAAGTTGCAGACTTTTCGGACAAGATTATGCGGCAAAACAAAGAGAAACAGAGTGCGATCGATTCAATCTGAATGGATCGCACTCCATTCCCGCGAAAGCGGGAATCCAGCGTTCTTGAATCATCCTGGGTTCCCGCTTGCGCGGGAACGAACGGATCAATACCCCCTCCCGGCGAGCACGCAGCCAAGGCTACGCAAGCTTGCCTGCGCCGCTCGACTCCCTCCCCCTTTCAGGCAGGGCTACATGCCCGCCTTGAGGTTTACGCGAAATACCGCTCCAGAATGCGCCGGTAGATCGCGGTGAGCGCCACGAGGTCGGCCACCGACGCGCATTCGTCCACCCGGTGCATGGTCGCATTGGCAAGGCCGAACTCGACCACCGGGCAGTAGTCCTTGATAAAACGCGCATCGGACGTCCCGCCCGAGGTCGAGAGCGCGGGCGTACGGCCGGTCACCTCGGCAATTGCCTCGCTCACCAGCGCGACGAACGGTCCCGGCGCGGTGAGGAAGGCATCGGCGTTGGAAAACGCCCACTCGATGCGCCAGCGCGCATTGTCGGCGGCACCTCCGGCGTACCGCTCGATCAGTTCCTTGAGCGAAGCCTGGCTGTGGCAGTCATTGTGGCGGATGTTGAACCGGGCGCGTGCCTCGCCGGGAATGACGTTCACGGTCGGATTGCCGACATCCACCGAGGTGAATTCGAGGTTCGACACGTCGAAATGCTCGCTGCCCTGATCGAGCGGGGCCGCGAGCAGCGCCTGCATGATCGCAAGCAGCCGCGGAATCGGATTGTCGGCGACATCGGGATAGGCGACGTGCCCCTGCGTTCCCGTGACGATCAGCGTGCCGTTGAGCGAGCCGCGCCGGCCGATCTTGATCATGTCGCCGAGTGCGGCCGGATTGGTCGGCTCGCCGAGGATGCAATGGTCGAACCTCTCGCCGCGCGCCGCCGCCCACGGCAGCAGCTTGACCGTGCCGTTCACCGCGACGCCCTCCTCGTCGCCGGTGACAAGGAAGGAGATCGAGCCGCGCGGCCGCCCGCCATTTCCTGCGAGATGATCGAGCACGGCGGCGACGGCACAGGCGATCCCCCCCTTCATGTCGACGGCGCCGCGCCCGTACAGCACGCCGTCGACAATATCGGCGGAAAAGGGCGGATGCGTCCATTTCAGCTCGTCGCCGGGTGGAACGACATCGGTATGCCCGGCGAACACCAGATGCGGTGGCGAGGAGCCGATCCGCGCATACAGGTTCTGCACGTCGGCACATCCCGGCTCGGAAAAGGTCACGCGCTCGACCGCGAAGCCGGCACCCGCAAGCATGCCCGCAAGGCAGGCGAGCGCCCCGCCTTCGGCCGGCGTCACCGAAGGGCAGCGGATGAGGTCGCGGGCAATGGCAACGGGATCGGCCAGCATATCAACAGTGTGTCGGCTCCAAGCTCGAAGCTCAAAGCATGCCACGGTTTACGCCACACCAAAAATGCGCCGATTTGTCCGCGATGGTCAGCCGCGGTCAATCCCTCGCCGCTCCATTGCCGCGGTTCACGGGGCGGATTCGCAACGGATCAGGGCCGAAACGGTTGGGTCCAAACGTGCCCCTGCGGAAACCGAAATCGATCAGGAGCGCAATGGCGAACACGAGCCAGGGCAGGCTCAACAGCGCCAGAAGCGGGCTCGGTTCGTTCTGCGTTCCGGCCGCGCCGATCACCATCACAAAGTCGATGAAGACACTATACGCATAGAACACGCCCGGCACCCAGGTCGAAATGTTGCGGTCGTGCCCGCGCTTGGCGAGGATGGCGAATTCGGGATAGCCAAAGGCAAGGCTCACCGTCGCGCTGAGGCGTTCCATCCCCAGCGACAGGACCGTGAGATGGCACATGACCTCCACCGCCGCGACCGTCAGGAACGCAATCCAAAAGGTGCGCCGGCCGATGCGGCCGTCGAAACGCCAGAGGAGGTAGTTCCAATCCACGTCTGAACTCCAAAGCGTCCGACGCAAGCGCCGAACGATCAGTTCGGCCATGGCGGTGCGCGCTCAGTCGCGCAGCAATTCGTTGATGCTGGTCTTGGCGCGGGTCTTAGCATCGACCCGCTTGACGATCACAGCACAATAGAGGTCGGGTCCTGGCGAGCCGTCCGGCAGCGGCTTGCCCGCCATCGTACCCGATACGACCACCGAATAGGGCGGCACCTCGCCCAGGAGCACAGCACCGCTCTCGCGGTCGATGATCTTTGTCGACGCGCCGATGAACACCCCCATCGACAGCACCGCGCCTTCACGCACAATCACGCCTTCCGCTACTTCCGCGCGCGCGCCGATGAAGCAGTTGTCCTCGATCACCACCGGTCCCGCCTGCAGCGGCTCGAGCACGCCGCCAATTCCGGTGCCGCCGGAGATGTGACAGTTCTTGCCGATCTGCGCGCAGGAGCCGACGGTCGACCAAGTATCGATCATGGTCCCGGAATCGACATAGGCCCCAAGATTGACGAAGGAGGGCATCAGCACCACGCCGGGTGCGATAAAGGCCGAACGGCGGACGATTGCGCCCGGCACCGCACGAAGGCCGGCCTCGCGGAAGCGCGCATCGCTCCAACCGTCGAATTTCGGGGGCACCTTGTCCCACCAGGCGGCCTTGCCGGGCGCGCCCGTGATAACGGTCATGTCGTTAAGGCGGAACGACAGCAGCACCGCCTTTTTTAGCCATTGATTGACCTGCCAGGACCCGTCCGGCGCTTTCTCGGCCACGCGCGCCTGTCCCGTGTCGAGCAGTTCGAGCGCGGCCTCGACCGCCTCGCGCACCGGCCCTTTGGTGGTCGGGCCGAGGTCGCCGCGTTGTTCGAAAGCGGCATCGATGGTCTTGGCAAGTTCGGCGTGCGACATCCGGAGCCCCTCGGGATCAACTGCGCCCGCCTTGTCGGGGCAGCGGCTGGCGAAGTCAAGACGGGCGCGGCAAGCCGGCGTCTGCAGCGATAACTCGGAGGAAACCGACGAGGTCGTCGGTCACATGATGGACATGCGGGGCATCGCTGCCCTCGGCCTCCCAGTCCTCACGAAAGACCTCGCGTGTGCGCTCGGGCACCACAAGCACCGTCGTCATGCCGAGCGCATGCGGTACGGCGAGATTGCGCGCGAGATCCTCGAAGATGGCGGCGCTGCGCGGCTCGACGCCGTGGCGGGCAAGAAACCGGTTATAGGCCTGCGGCAACGGCTTGGGCTCGAGCTCTCCGGCAAGGATGTCGAACACGTCCTCGAAATGCTCTTGCACCTGCAGCCGATGCATCACCGCTTCGGCATGGTGGCGCGTGCCATTGGTGAGGATGAGCTTGCGACCCGGCAGGTTTTCGAGCGCGGCGCCGAGCGCCGGATTGGGCTCGACCGGCGTGTGATCGATCTGATGGACAAAGGTGAGGAAATCGTCGGCCTCCATGCCGTGCTCGGTCATCATCCCGCGCAGCGTGGTGCCGTAGCGGCGGTAGTAATCCTTCTGCACGCGGAACGCTTCGTCATGGTTCAGGTCGAGGAACTTCGCGATGTAGTCGCGGATGCGCACATCGACCTGCTGCCATAGATTGACGTGATGCGGGTAGAGCGTGTTGTCGAGGTCGAACACCCAGGTCTCGACATGGGCGAAGTCGCGCTGCAATCCGGCTGGCGGAATGGAGTTCGGCATATCCATCGGCAGCTCTTCCCTTGCGGATCATCGACACCGACCGTGAAGGCGGCGGCAACAGCGTTCTTGCCGGTCACTTTTTCCGCCGTACCGTTTCACCTTGTGACGGAAAAAAAGCGCTTCCTTGGCCACAAGGACGCTGTCCTCATGGCAAGCTCGCGAGCATGACCTGTGGTCAGAGCATGATCCCCAAAAAGCTGGCAGACTTATGAGATGAGATCATGCGGTCGATCGAAGACAAAGATAGCGCGATTGACTCAAGCTGAAGCAATCGCGCTCTCGCTGCTATCGGGCCTCGGCATGGTACTCCCGGTTCGGGCGCATGTCGGTTGCCGAGGCGATCCGGTTGCTCATATTGAAGAAAGCGGCGACCGCCGCAATGTCCCAGATGTCGCGCTCGGAAAAGCCGGCGGCACGCAGTTCGGCGCGGTCCTCCTCCTCGATCGCCCACGGTGTGAGCGTGAGCTTGACGGCGAAATCGAGCATTGCCCGCTGGCGCGCATCGAGGTCTGCGGCCCGATAGTTGAACACCATCTGCTCGCCCAGTTCGGGGCTTTGCGAGAGCGCGCGCACGGCGGCGCCGTGGGCGACGAGGCAGTAATAGCAGTGGTTCTGCGAGGACACCGCGACGGCGATCATCTCCCGTTCGAGCTTGCTCAGGCCGGAGGGCGCAAGCATCAGATCGTTATACATCGGCACGAAGGCTTCGAGCTTGGCCATGTCGAAGGCATAGGCTTCCAGCACATTGGGAACAAAGCCGATCTTTTCGTCGCATTTCTTGAAATACGCTTCCATCGCCGGGCTCAGCGGCGCGCGCGGCAGGTCGAGCGCGATGACCGGCTCGTCGGCGCCCGCGCCAAGGGCGGATGAAGCAGAAGACTGCCGGGAATCGGCGGCGCGTGCTGTTTCGTTCATGTCGTCGAACCTCCCTCAATGTTCCTAAAGCATGATCCGGAAAACTCGGCCGGTTTTTCCGATAAGATCATGGGACCAACCCAAACGAAAGGGAACGCATTCGATGCCGAAGCGGTCGCGCCACAAGAAACGGTAGATATAGGCCGAGTAAAGGCGCGCTCAAGGCGTGCCGTGCCCACACGCTCCAGGTGGGAGCATAGCATTCGGTGGGCATGCTGCGCATGCCGACCCTACAGCCTCCAAGAAACGGGTAGATTTAGGGTGGGCAAAGGCGCGCTCATCGCGTGCCGTGCCCACGCGATCGAGCCGGGAGAATGACATTCGGTGGGCATGCCGCGCATGCCCACCCTACGGCCTGTAGCCCGAGAAACCGTAGGGTGGGCAAAGGCGCGCTCAAGGCGTGCCGTGCCCACACGCTCAAGGTGGGACTATAGCATTCGGTGGGCATGCTGCGCATGCCCACCCTACGGCCTACACCGAGTCAGTGCCGGAAGTGGCGGACACCGGTGAAGACCATCGCGACATTGTGCTGATTGGCCGCCTCGATGACCTCGTCGTCGCGCATCGAGCCGCCCGGCTGGATCACCGCGGTTGCGCCGGCGATGACGGTCGCGAGCAACCCGTCGGCAAAGGGAAAGAACGCGTCGGAGGCGACCACCGAATCGGTCGTCAGCGGCGCCGGCAAGTCGGCCTCGAGCGCGGCGTCCTCGCCCTTGCGCGCGGCAATGCGCGCCGAATCGATCCGGCTCATCTGTCCGGCGCCGATGCCGACGGTGGCAAGGTTCTTGGCGAAGACGATGGTGTTCGACTTGACATGCTTGGCGACACGGTAGGCGAACTTAAGATCGGCGAGCTCCGCCGGCGTCGGCTCGCGCTTGCTGACGATCCTGAGGTCCATATCATCGACGACGGCATTGTCGCGCGACTGCACCAGCAGGCCGCCCGACACCGATTTGAGGGTGACGCCGCGCTCGCGTGAATCGGGCAGCCCGCCGGCAAGCAACAGCCGCAGGTTCTTCTTGGCCGCAATCATGGCGATCGCCTCCTCGGTGGCGTCGGGAGCGATGATCACTTCAGTGAAGATCTCGGTGATCGCGCGCGCCGCCTCGGCATCGAGCGTGCGATTGACGGCGACGATGCCGCCGAAAGCGGAGACCGAATCGCATAGCAGCGCCTTGCGATAGGCCTCGACGAGGGTTGCACCCTCCGCCACGCCGCACGGATTGGCATGTTTGACGATCGCGCAGGCAGCCGTCCGCTCGGGATCGAACTCGGCCACGCATTCGAAGGCCGCATCGGTGTCGTTGATATTGTTGTAGGAGAGCTGCTTGCCCTGAAGCTGGCGTGCGGTCGCAACGCCGAAACGCCCCTCCGGCGTGCGGTAGAAAGCGGCCGACTGGAGCGGGTTCTCCCCATAGCGCAGCGACTCCTTGAGCCGGCCGCCGAATGCGCGCCAGGCCGGCGCCGGCTCGTCCAGCCGGTCGGCGAACCAGTTTGCGATCGCGGCGTCATAGGCGGCCGTGCGGGCAAAGGCCTTGGCGGCGAGCCGCAGGCGCAGGGCGAAGGCCGTCGCCCCATCATGCGCGGCGAGCTCCGCCAGCACCACTTCGTAATCGGCGGGCTCGATCACCACGGTCACGTCGCCATGGTTCTTCGCTGCCGCGCGTACCAAGGCCGGGCCACCGATATCGATGGTCTCAACGCAAACGGCGGGATCGGCGCCGCGCGCGAGCGCCTCCTCGAACGGATAGAGATTGACCACCAAGAGATCGATCGGGACGATGTCATGCGCATCCGCCGCCGCGCCATGCGCATCGTTATCGCGCACGGCGAGCAGGCCACCATGAACCTTGGGATGCAGCGTCTTCACCCGGCCGTCCATGATCTCGGGAAAGCCGGTCAGATCGGAGACATCGCGCACGGCAAGGCCCGCCTCCGCCAGCGCGGCCTTGGTCCCGCCGGTCGAGACCAATTCGATATTCCGGCTCGCAAGCGCGCGGGCGAAATCGGCAAGCCCCGTCTTGTCGGAGACGGAGAGCAGGGCACGGCGAATGGGGCGCAAAGTGTCGGTCATCAGCGAAACGTTTCTCAGTCGAGGCGATATCTGGATTGGGAGAGAAGCTGTAACACGAAATTCCGGTTGCTGCTCGACCAGCTTTTTCGTCCAAGGGGATGCCGCTCGTCGGGGGGAAATGTCGGCCATGTGGGAACAACAGGGTCGATTCCGCCATCGCCATCACAACCCATCTTTCCCTACAAGACCGGCATGGCCGGCGTAAGAGCAGGCTTCGAGGATCTTGTCATGGCATTTAAAGATATTCTACTTCAACTCACGAGCTATCCCGAGCCGACGCCCGTGGCAGCGGTCGATCGAGCACTACGAATCGTCCAGGCTATGGGCGCGCATGTCACGGCGCTGACCTTCGAGATGGTGATGCGGTTGCCCGGCAGCGCGCTGACGCCCAGGCTGATCGGCGTCAAGGGCGCCCTCGAAGCCGAGCAACGGAAAAGCGCAGACAACGCCCGCACGCTCATCGATGCGTTCGAGAATACGGCACGCGATTGCGGTGTTCAGCACGAGCACATCATAGAGCTTTGCGAGGCGGCACACGTCCCCGGCATCGTCGCCGACTATGCGCGGCTGAGCGACGTAACCATCGTTCCGGTCGGCGACGACGTCACCTATCAGCAGTCCATCGCGGAGACCGTGATCTTCGGCTCCGGACGTCCGACCATGGTGCTTCCGGCGGGTCCCAACGCTGCCTTTTCGGGCGCATTCGACGTGATCGGCGTGGCCTGGGACTTCAGTCGGCCGGCCGCTCGCGCGGTCGCGGATGCCCTTCCCCTGCTTCAGCGTGCCAAGTCGGTACGCGTCGTGACCGTCACCGAGGAAAAGCCGATCGAAACGCGGCGCTCGGGGGCGGAACTCGCGCGGCACCTTGCGTTCCATGGGATCGAGGTCGTCCCCGACAGCGAGAGCGCCGCCGGTCGCCCGGTCGGACAGGTGCTGGCCGACTACACGAATGCGCGCCGCCTCGACCTTCTCGTGATGGGTGCCTATGGGCATTCGCGCGTGCGCGAATTTATCCTCGGCGGCGCCACAAGGTCGATCCTTGACTGCCCGCCTGCCCCGGTGCTGCTGTCGCATTGAACGGCAATTTCACGTTCCGCGTTCAACAGATGGAGAGGCGGCATGCTCAGACTGCGCTTGCGGCCGTAAGCTTGTGGCTGCTTTGTCGGACGGGACAGGAGCAGCAGCAGCCGTGCCACCGCTCTCCGGCGCGTCTTCCGCGATCAGTGCGGCGGTCGCCGTCTCGATCTCGCTTCGCAGCCGCCGGAAGAAGACGCGCCGGTTAAGGCCCGGCGGGATCGGATCGAGGATTTCGACCCGAATGGTGCCGGGACGGCGGATGATGCCGCGGCGCCCCCAGAACAGGCCCGAGTTGAGTGCAATCGGCAGGCAGGGAACCTTCCCCTCGGTATACAGGAACACGATGCCGAGCTTGTAGCTCGGCTCCGCCCCCGGCGGGCGGCGTGTCCCTTCCGGGAAGATGACGGCCTGCCGGCCTTCCGCCAGCGCGGCGCGGAAGGCGCCCATCATAGGTGCGAGCGCATCCTTGCCGGTCGCGCGATCGACCGGGATCATCCGGCCCTTGCGCATGAACCACCCGAACAGCGGGAGCCACATCAGCTCGCGTTTGAGGACGAAGGTCGGATCGTCAAACAGCGGGATGAGCGCGAAGGTCTCCCAGGCCGACTGGTGCTTGGCGGCGACGAGAAGCGGGCCGCGCGGGATCTTCTCGATGCCCCGCCATTCGACATTGACATGGCAGATCGTGCGCAAGAGCCACAGATTGAACCGCCCCCAGGCCTTGGCGACTTCCACGATGGCCCGGCGCGGCATCACCAGCGTCGGCACGGCGGCAATGAGCCAGATAACGGTACTCAGGTAAAATGCGCCCGTGAACAGAATCGAGCGCAGAACCACGATATCGAACCACCGGCGCACGGCTCAGCTACGCGCCGGCATGCAGGCCGAACCGCGTGGGTTCGATCCCGGGGGCGAGCCGGATACGTGCCATGGTGAAGATGTATTTCACGTATTCCGATAGAAGCAGCTTGGCGTTCGCTTGACTCGACCACCAGGGAATCGCTCGCTGCTTGGTGACGACGGGATAGGGAATGAGTTGCACGTCTGGAAGGTAATGGGAGAGCTCGGCCATCGCACGCGGCATATGATAGCTCGAGGTCACCACAACCAGAGAACGGAAGCCCCGGCGCGAACTCCATCGATGCGTCTCGACGGCATTGCCGATGGTGTTGTGGGCGGCCCGGTCGATGTCGATGCAGCAGCCGAACAGTCGCCGGAAATTGGGGACGAGCTGCGCCAGCTCCCGCAACCGGGTGTTTCGGTTGACGCCGGTGATCAACAGCCGCCGGCCGTGACCCGTGGCAAGGAGCTCGACCGCATCGACGACGCGCGAGGCTCCCCCGGTCAATGCGACGATCGCATCGGCCTTGGCAGTGAGGACCACCTCCTGGCGCGGTACTCGCCATGCGAACCATAAGAAACCGGCGCCGAAGGCGATCACGCCGAGAACCGAAATCAAGAGAATTGCGAGCAAGAACCGGCCGAAGCGCGAGCGCCACCGTTGCGGCCGGGCCTGCTTGCCCGAATCCCCGGCCACGCCGTTCCGCGCCATTTCTTCGTCACCGATCGTCATTGGCCTTGCGATCCCGCAGCGAGCATATCGCCTATTTTGACGGCGCAAAGGCCGAACTTTCGTTCGTTCGACCCGAACCGCCGGATTCGGCCAAGACCGGCCGGCCGAAAGGGGCCGGTTGTCGGCATGGTCGGTCCCGACGAGCGTGATCGTTTCAGGTCGAACCGGCCGCGCAGTCTTTCTCTTTGTTTGGTCACATGATCTTATCCGACAATCCGCCCACTTTCTTGAGATGTTGGCTCAGCTTACGGCCCGCAGCGTCGTCTGGACCACCTGGCGGGAGGCCAAGGCGGTCACGGCGGCGATCACGATCACCTGGAAAATCACCGCGAGATAGCCGCCGACGCCCAGCGACAGACCGCCGAACATGGCGGTTACATCATCCCCGCCCGACCGGCCGATCAAATGCCCGCTCAAGAGGCCGAACAGAGCGAATACCGCAAGCGCCGCGCCACCGCCGATCGTCCCGCCCTTGAGGCCGAGCAGAAGGAAATGGCGCTGGAACTCGCCCGCGATGTAGCCGTCGCGAGCCCCGATCAGGTGCAACACCTCGACGGTCGAACGATTGCTGGCCATCGCCCCGCGGGTCGCAAAGCTGACCGACAGCACGGTCGCCGCGAGCACCAGCGCCAGGATGGCGAGTCCGCCCAAAATCGCGACGTCAGCCATCGACCGCAGCCTCTGTGCGAAACTGCGATGATCGTCGAGGCTCGCGCCGGCCACTTCGCTTGCGAGGGTGTCCCGGAGCGCGGCGAAATCGGGCGGTTGGTCGGGTGCGACCTGCACCACGATCAGGCGCGGAACCGGAAGGCTGTCGAGCGACACGCCGGACCCCAGCCAAGGTTCAAGGAGCCGCGCCGATTCCTCCTTGCCGAACGGCCGCACGGCGGTGACGCCGGGCGTCGCCCGCGCGATCTCGACGGCCCGCTGGACGTTCGCCTCGACATCCCGGCCGGCCACCAGCCGCACCTGGATCGTCACCTCGCGGGTCACGTCGGATTGCCACTGCGAGGCGGCGGCAACCACCATGGTCACCGCGCCGACCGTGAGCGAGGCGAGAAAGGTCAGGATCGCGATGACCGACACGAGCGCCGGGCCGGCGATCGAGTCTTTCGGGACGATCGCCGTTTCACGCGCCTTGCCGCGCGACTTCGTCACTGCCCGCGCCAGCCGGCCGACGACCTCGGTTACCCGCTTCATCCCGTTCGTCATCGGTCTTTAGTCATAGGCGTGAATCCGTCCGTCGTGAATCACCAGACGGCGCGCGTCGTATTGGTCCATCAGCCCGATATCGTGGGTCGCGATCACGATCGAGGTGCCCGACTTGTTGAGCTCGATGAACAATCGCAGCAGCCGCCTGGCGAGGTTGGGATCGACATTGCCGGTCGGCTCATCGGCGAGAAGGAGATGCGGCCGCCCAATCACCGCGCGGGCGATTGCGGCGCGCTGCTTCTCCCCGCCGGACAGGACGGGAGGCAATGCCCCGATACGATCGCCGAGACCCACCCAATGCAGAAGTTCCTCGACCTCGTGGCGGTAGGTTTCCTCCTCGCGGCCGAGCACCCGCAGTGGCAGCGAGACGTTCTCATAGGTCGTCAGGTGATCGAGCAGGCGAAAATCCTGGAACACCACCCCGATACGACGACGCAGCACCGCGAGCGCATCCTTGTCGAGCGTGGCGACGTCGTGGTCGAACAGCGTGATCAGGCCCCGCGTCGGCCGCAGCGAGAGAAACAGCAGGCGCAGCAGCGAGGTCTTGCCCGCACCGGACGGTCCGGTGAGGAACTGGAAGGAATTGGGGTCGATACGAAAGGTCAGGTCGCGGAGCACCTCCGGACCAAGGCCGTAACGTAGTCCCACATTCTCAAACCGCACCACGCCTCGCTCCGCCGGTCGATCGTTTCCGCGTTGCACCGAGGCGCTCCGCGCCTAGTGTTTCCTTCTCTGACGGTCCGACCCCGGACCGTCAGAGAAGGAACACTAGCTGATCCAATGCCTCGTGATGCGGCACCAACACGATGAGATGTGCTCAAGCGTTGGTGCCACACCACTAGAGCGCGATTGCTTCAAGATGAATCAATCGCGTTCCATTCCTCATTTTTTGTCGCATGATCTGGCCTGAAAAGTCTGCCAAGTTTTCGCGATCATGCTCTTCTTTCTCTGGTCGCATGATCTTGCCCGAAAAGTCTGCCAACTTTTCGCGATCATGCTCTTCTTTGTCTGGTCGCATGATCTTGTCCGAAAAGTCTGCCAACTTTTCGGGATCATGCTCTTCTTTGTCTGGTCGCATGATCTTGTCCGAAAAGTCTCCAACTTCTCGGGATCATGCTCTAAGCCGCGATTCGCTCTCCCTTTTTACAGGAAGGCCAGCCGTCGGGCACGATAGGCAAGATCGGCCGGTCGTTCGAGCGGAGCTTTGCTGCCGTTGCGTGCGGCTCTTTGTGACTTGGTTTCCGGCTCATTAACGAAGACATGCGTAGAATAGTGTGATCAGCTCGTTTGTCGGTTGTCGGCATGCAGATCGTGTGTCCCCAATGCGGAACGTCCTACGAGGTGGCCGACGCCTCGATGGAGGGCGGCCGCGTCGTTCGCTGCGCGGCCTGCCGGCATGTCTGGCTCGCCGGGCCGACCCTCTCCGAGGTAGTGGAACAGGCGCTCGTCGGCGCTTCCGAAGCAACGCCGCAGACCACTGGCGAGCCGACCTGGCCGGAGCCGGCCTCGCCGGGCGAGCTGGACAGCCGGGCGCCCGCGCCGACGGAGGTGATGGCATCGACCGTACCGGACCTCCCCGAGACGGGGCAGCCTGGTCCGCGCGAGGTGTCTCCGGACCCCACCGAACCCATCGGCGAACCCCGCATCATTGAGAACGCCCCCCCGCTCTTGCCGGAGTCCGATGAGGAGAGTGTTCGGGCGACTGCCGCCGACCTCGACCCGAATAACAAATCGTCCGATTCGGACGATCTTGCAGCGCTGCGCGCGGCACGCCGCAAGCGCGCCGCCCGGCGGCGGCGCAGGATGCCGCGCCCGAGCTGGGCGACCGTCATTCTCTCGCTACTGGTGGTCATCGCGGCGATCCTTGCCTGGCGGACGGAAGTCGTGCGGGCGATGCCGCAGACCGCCTCCTTGTTCGCCAAGATCGGACTGCCGGTCAATCTGCGCGGGCTCGCCTTCAAGGACCTCAGAATCAAGAAGGATTCAACCGAGTCCGTCACAGTCCTGGTCGTGCATGGCACGATCGCCAATGTGGTGAGGCGGCGGGCCGAGATTCCGCGTTTGCGGTTCGCGGTGCGCGACCGGTCCGGCAATGAGCTTCACAGTTGGACGGCGCTACCCGCGATCGGCTCGCTCGGTCCCGGCGAAATGCTGGACTTCCGCACCCGGCTCGCCTCGCCGCCGGAGGGAACCGCCGATGTGCTGGTGCGCTTCTTCAATCGCCGCGATCGCTAACCATCACCATTTCAAACATCCGACGAAGCCGGGAAAGGTTACAGTCCCGCATCCGCGGGCAGACTTGCATTCCAAGACCGTCAGATCGATTTATCGCCAAGCAAGAATGATGGAACCCAAGTGACGATGTCGGGCGCAGGATATATTGCACTTGTGCACAAGGACGAGGGCACAAGCTACGGCGTGAGCTTTCCCGACGTGCCCGGCTGCGTCTCTGCCGGGGATACACTCGAAGAAGCGATCGCCAACGCCGCCGAGGCGCTTGCCGGACACTTCGCGCTGATGCGCGTGGATGGCGATGCGATTCCCGAGCCGCGCAGTTTCGAACAGTTAAGACGCGACCCGGACTTTCTCGCCGATGCCGCCGGCGCGATCGTCACAATCGTGCAGCCGCAAAGCTTGGCGGCCGCATGAAGCAGAAAGACAGCGGCTAACCTGGCCTCGATCGGCATGACCTCTCGACATGAGGGGCCAAGGAACCGCTGCCCCAATCTCGCGCCTCGCTGCGTCAACGCGGCGTTCGCACGCACCCTGCGCCGCCCTCCCCTCGCGATTGGAAACGTTCTATAATGCCTCGGCGGCTCCACCGCTTTCACAGTAGCTGCCAGTTGCTCCGTTTTCCCGCGCTCTGCCGCACCGTTTCGCCTCGGGACCCGTTTTCCCGGTTCATCGCTTAAGGCAAGGACCTTGCCCATGAACGCCCCTGTCACCCCGCCGACACTTCCGCCCTTTAGCCACCACCCGCTGTTTCCGCTGGGCAAGGACACGACGACCTATCGCAAGCTCGCGGGCGAGGGGGTGCGCGTCGAGAAGGCGTTCGGACAGGAGTTTCTGGTCGTCGAACGCGAGGCGCTCAGGCTCCTTTCCGCGACCGCCTTTGACGACATCAACCATTTGTTGCGCCCGGCGCATCTTCAGCAGCTCCGTAGCATTATCGATGATCCCGAGGCCTCCGATAACGACAAGTTCGTCGCCTATGACTTCCTGAAGAACGCCAATATCGCCGCGGGCAGCGTCCTGCCGATGTGCCAGGACACCGGCACCGCCATCATCATGGGCAAGAAGGGCCGGCTGGTGTGGACCGGCGGCGACGACGAGGCAGCGCTCACGGAGGGCGCGCGCGATGCCTACCACACCAAGCATCTGCGCTACTCGCAGCTTGCCCCGCTTTCAATGTTCGAGGAGGCCAACACCAAGAACAATCTGCCGGCCCAGGTGGAAATCTACGCCGAAAGCGCCGGCGATTACGACCAGGCCTACAAATTCCTGTTCATTGCCAAAGGCGGCGGCTCGGCCAACAAGTCGTTCCTTTATCAGGGGACACCGGCGATGCTCACGCGCGAGCGCATGCTCGCCTTCCTGCGCGAGAAAATCTTGACGCTCGGCACCGCCGCCTGTCCGCCCTACCACCTCGCCGTGGTGATTGGCGGCACCTCGGCCGAGCTGACAATGAAGACGGTGAAGCTCGCGTCAGTGAAATATCTCGACGGCCTGCCGACCGAAGGATCGGCCGACGGCCATGCCTTCCGCGATCTCGAGATGGAGGCCGAGGTTCACAAGATGACGCAGGCGCTCGGCGTCGGCGCCCAGTTCGGCGGCAAGTATTTCTGCCACGATGTGCGGGTGGTTCGGCTGCCGCGCCATGGCGCTTCGCTGCCGATCGGGATCGGCGTGTCGTGCTCGGCCGACCGCCAGGCGCTCGCCAAGATCACCCGCGACGGCATCTATCTGGAAGAGCTCGAGCGCAACCCGGCACGCTACCTGCCGGAGGTGGACGCAGCCCGGCTCGGCGGCACGGTGGTGAAAATCGACCTCAACCGGCCGATGAAAGAAATTGCGGCAGAACTCGCCAAGCACCCGATCAAGACACGGCTGTCGCTGTCCGGTCCGATGATCGTCGCGCGCGACCTTGCCCACGCGAAACTGCGCGAGCGGGTGGAGAAGGGCGACGGCCTGCCCGACTATTTCCTCAACCATCCGGTCTATTATGCAGGACCGGCCAAGACGCCGGAGGGCTATGCCTCAGGGGCGTTCGGTCCGACCACGGCGGGGCGCATGGACTCCTTCGTCCATGATTTCCAGGCGCTCGGCGGCTCGATGGTGATGGTCGCCAAGGGCAACCGCTCGGCGGCGGTGCGCGAGGCCTGCCAGAAGCACGGCGGCTTCTACCTCGCTTCGATCGGCGGCGCCGCCGCCAACCTTGCCGAGCACTGTATCAAGAAGGTCGACCTGATCGAGTATCCCGAGCTCGGCATGGAGGCGATCTGGCGCATCGAGGTCGAGGATTTCCCCGCCTTCATCGTCACCGACGACAAGGGCAATGATTTCTTCGCCGAGCTCAATCTGGGATGAGCGCGTGGTGGGGGGCATGCTCTGCATGCCTACCCTACGGACTCTTAGAAACGGTGGATGTAGGGTGGGCAAAGGCGCGCTCAAAGCGCGCCGTGCCCACCGTCCGAGGCTGGCAGAGTACCCATTCGGCAGAAATGGTGGCGGCATTTTCGGTGGGCATGCTGCGCATGCCCACCCTACGGTCTGTAGCCCGTGAAACCGTAGGGTGGGCAAAGGCGCACTCAAAGCGCGCCGTGCCCACCGTCCGAGGCTCGCAAAGTACCCATTCGGCAGAAACGGTGGCGGCATTTTCGGTGGGCATGCTGCGCATGCCCACCCTACGATCATTGTCCGAAAAGTCTGCCGCCTTTTCGGGATCGCGCTTTAATCGGCGCGGGTATGGCGGGCCGGCCCCGGGCTCGGCAGCGAGTTCGGCGAGGGCGATGCGAAGTAGAAATCGTTGACCATCGCGGAGAAGACGCCCGGCACCTGCTCGCCATTGGAGGCGCGCGCCACCGACACGCGGGTGCGGTTGAAGATGGCCTCGGCGGAGCCGCCGGACTCGCGGAGCTCAGCAAGCAACGCGCCGACCAGCCGGCCGTTCGGGCCTTGGGTGTCGTTGATGGCCTTGCCGGGCGCAACGCCATAGAGCACGAGCGTGTCCGTGGGCACGGCGATCGGCGCCAAGCCCGAAGAAAATCCACGCAGCCGGCGCTCGAACAGGTTGCGCCGCGAAGCATCGACAATAACGAGCTTGCGCGTGGCTCCGCGCGCATTCATCTCGGCGACCAGCGGCTCCAGCGCCAGACCGTCGCGCCGCACATCCGCGGCGCGCCAGATCTCCGCATCGACCGGGATGAGAAAGGCCTTGCGACCGACCTGCAAGCCATAGCCGCTGTAAAACAGGAGCGCGGTCGCGCCCGGCGTGATCTTCTCTTTGAACCGATCGATCGTGCGCTGCATGCGCTGCTTGGTCAGGTTTTCACCGAGTTCGACATCAAAACCACGCCGGCGCAGTTCCTCGGTCAAAGCGCGGGCATCATTGACCGGCTGCGCCAGCGGCGCTTCTCCGTCCGAATAGGCGGCATTGCCGATGACAAGGGCAACGCGCGGGCCGGCAACGCTGGGCTGGTCCGCCTCGGCGCCACCAGCCGGCGGCCGTTTCCGCGGTGGAGCCTCGGCCTCGCCCGGACGGCCGACAAGCGCGGCGGTGTGGAGCGCGCCGGCCTCGCGCGCGCCGCTCCGCTCCGCCACGGCCGGCGCGACCTGTTGCGCCGATGCCTCGCGCACCATCCCCGCCGGGGCCAGTGCGGTGACCACAAGCACAAGCATTCGGGCGAACGTGGATGTTCGCATAAGACCTCCGAATTGGGAGTTCGAAGCAACGTCCGACTCTCCTTCAAAAAAGAGAATCGCTCCGGTCGCTTCCGGTCATGGATCGCGGCGAGCAGTCCCCCGCTCCCGCCAGTGGCAGATCGAGACGCTGCCCCCATACAGAAAAGCCGGGGCGATCGCAAGAATTATAGAAATCTGTCCGGAATGCGGCGCTTCAAATTATGAAAAAGTCGAATCGAACAGCGGTCAGATTTCGTAAAGGCGCTCGTCGTCTCATCAACTCTTCATCGAATGATTGTTCGCGTCATCCGAACAACTTAAACCCGTGGCGCTTTTCTGCGCGATACCCTCAACGCGATCGCGCAGCCGCCGCGTATTCACAGACATGACCGCCATCGCGAGGTCCCGCAGTGAATCGGCTTTTACGTCGCCGCAGCCGTCTTTGCCGCGAGAGAACTCCGCTTCAGTGTTTCCTTCTCTGACGGTCCGATCCTGGACCGTCAGGTAAGGAACACTAGCTGATCCAATGCTTTGTGCTGCGTCACCAACACGATGAGACGGGCTCAAGCGTTGGCGCCGCATCACTAGCGCGCCCGGTCCAGTCATTATCTGACGCTTGCCTCGACCAGACCACGCGCCGCGATCGGCACGGCGCCATCGACATGGCGCGGTGCGTGGTGTTTCGCCCGCCATTTCGGGCCCGGTCCACGCATGTAATGCCGTTCGGGACGATAGGTGCCGAATAGGTCACGCAGCAGCGAGGCGCATGCCGCGACGATCGCCCGGCCCAAGGGTGGAACCGCTCGACTGGAGGTCTTCATCACGCTCCCCCGTGCAGCCCAGTTTCCCGGCCTTCTGTTGTTGCCGGCTCAGGGCCCACTTCTTGGTCCCATCGTCGAGGCATGCTGTTAAAGTACGGTGTAATTTTACAATGCCGGAGGCATTTTTATGAAATTGGCATGTCTCGTTGCCGCTCGCCTTGAGATTGTTTATCCTTAATGAGCGTCTGGTTGCGTTGCCGGAAGGGCATCGATTAAACCGCTGGCAGGGATCGCCGATGACGGCAAATGACCGCGCCCCGCCGGAATCGATTTCGCTTTACTTTTCTTTTTCAACTGCATTTCTGTGGCAAACTGGCTTCCGATCCGGCGCCAATCCAAAGGTCAGACCACGCCCGAGCAAGCTCGGCTTGCATCGCCCGGGACGGGGCAGAGACTTTTGGCCGCTGGACGACCCGTCGCAGGTCAGCCGACCGAGTGATCTCGTATGTTGCCGAGGCTGGAACGACACCATTTCGCCTGAAGTCAGAGCCGGCGAAGGTGTTTTTTGAACGAAGATAAACGACGGATTTACATGATTTCGAGTTTCCCGGGTCGTTCCAGTTGCAAAACAAGACGAACCTTATCATTTCGGCGGCGGCTGCGCTGCCCCGAAAGGATTCCACCCTTTGGCTCTAAGCGGCGTGCCATTTAGCTTTTGCTGCAGGAGAAACCAGTGCCGTTAACCAAGGAACAAATGCCCGTTTACATCCAAAAGGTCGAGAGCGACCTCGCCTTTCTCGGTCAGTGCCTCTTCGAGGTTCTTGACGAGATCGGTGAGCAGGAGATCGCCCGCGCCCTTCCTCTGCGGGAAAACCAGGAGAGATCCTGGGACACCACTCGGTCGATCGCACTGACGCAGGCCTATTGCATCTGGTTTCAGCTCCTGAACATGGTCGAAGAGAATGCGTTGGCGCAGCATCGTCGCATTTTGGAGGCGGAGCGGCGGTTCTCAGAAGACCCCGGCGTCTGGGCGGATAACCTTGCCCAGCTCAAGGCGCTCGGATTAAGCGGAAGCGAGATCGCCAAGACCTTATCCGCAGTCCAGGTCGAACCCGTACTGACGGCTCATCCGACCGAAGCCAAGAGACAGACCGTCCTTGAGCATCATCGCGAGCTATATCTGCTGCTGCTCAGGCGCGAAAACTCCATGTATACGCCGGCCGAGCAGGAGGTGATCCGCAACCAGATCAAGGCGCTTCTGGAGCGGCTGTGGCGGACCGGAGAGATTTTCCTCGAAAAACCCGATGTCGCCTCGGAATTGCGCAACGTCGTCCATTACCTGCGGAACGTGTTTCCCGGCGTTCTGCCGCTTGTGACCTGGCGGCTACGACAGGCTTGGGTGGAAACGGGCTTTGATCCTGCGCTCCTCGACGATCCTGCCTGCCGCCCGCGCTTGAGCTTCGGCAATTGGGTCGGCGGCGACCGCGACGGACACCCCTTCGTGACGGCCGACGTGACCGGCGAGACATTGCAGGAGTTGCGCGTGAACGCGCTCCTGCTCGTGCATGAAAGACTGACGAGGCTCGCCGCACATTTGAGCCTGTCCAACCGATTGCAGCATACGCCGTCGAGCCTGCTCGACCGGCTCGCCGATCTCATCCAACGCCTCGGCGATCGCGGCCGCATGGCCATTCGCCGCAATCCCGGGGAAGCATGGCGTCAGTTCGTCAATCTCATGATCGCACGGCTGCCGATCGAGATCGTCGGCAATAGTGGCTTCCAGTCGATGGACGGCGAGAGCGCCTATCGCCGGGCGTCCGAGCTCGTCCAGGATCTGTCCGCCCTTGCCGACGCGCTGGCCGAAGTCGACGCGCGGCGGTTGGCGGACGTCGAGGTCCGCCCGGTCCTCGAATGCGTGCAGACCTTCGGTTTTCACCTCGCCAAGTTGGATGTCCGACAAAACAGCCGCTTTCACGACCTCGCATTGGCCCAACTGCTCACGAAAGCAGGCCTCGACGGTGCCGATTTCCCGCATTGGGACGAAGAGCGCAGGCTTCGGCTGCTCCAGAAAGAGCTTGAGTCGCCGCGCCCCTTTGCGCGATCCGAGGCGAAGATCGGACCCGAAGCCGACGCCGTGCTCAGCTGTTATCGCGTCTTGCGCGATCACATCCGGGCGTACGGCAATGACGGCATCGGCGCCTTGATCGTCAGCATGACGCGGAGTCTGTCCGATCTCCTCGTCGTCCTCTTGCTCGCCCGCGAGGCCGGGCTCGTTGTCGAGGAAAAGGACGGCCCGGCGTGCCTGATACAAGTCGTCCCGTTGTTCGAGACCATCGAAGATCTCGAGCGCGCCCCCACGATCATGCGGGCCTTCCTCAGTCATCCGCTGGTCCGCACCTCGCTGGATCACCAGGCGCGATTGGGCGGTTTCGATCGTCCCGTTCAACAGGTGATGGTCGGCTATAGCGACAGCAACAAGGACGGGGGAATCCTTGCCAGCCTGTGGGGCCTCTACCGCGCCCAGGAGGCGCTGATCGCGGTCGGCGATGCGGCAGGTGTGCGCATTCGCTTCTTCCACGGCCGCGGCGGGACGACGAGTCGCGGCGCGGGTCCGACCGACCGTTTCTTGAATGCCCTGCCTTGCGGGGCGCTGAACGGGGACCTGCGCCTGACCGAACAAGGGGAGGTGATCGGCCAGAAATATGCCAATCACATCACGGCCGCGCACAGTCTGGAACTGTTGTTGGCCGGGACGACCGGAGCAACGCTCAGGCAGCGCAGTGGCGAGGAATATGCCGATCGCCTCGGGGCGATCATGGATCGGCTCGCGGATAAGAGCCACAGCGTCTATCAGGATCTGCTGCAGTCCGATGGGTTCGTAACCTTCTGGAGCCAGGCCACCCCGATCGACGCGATTGAATCGAGCCGTATCGGCTCGCGCCCGGTCAGACGAACCGGTCAGCGAACCCTCGCCGATTTGCGCGCCATTCCTTGGGTCTTCAGTTGGAGCCAGTCGCGGTTCTTCATCTCGGGCTGGTATGGGGTCGGCAGCGCATTGGAAGACCTGCAGACGAGCGAACCAAAGGATTTCGCCGCGCTGTGCGAACATGCGTTCTCCTGGCCGCCGCTTCGCTACATGGTCACCAGCATCGCAAGCACGATTGCGGGGGCGGATATCGACGTCATGCGCATGTATGCGGCGCTGGTCGAGAATCCCGACATACGAGAGAGATTCATGGCCTTGATCGAGGCCGAGTTCGAGCGCACGCACCGGATGCTCGAAGCCATTTTTGGCGGCCCTCTCGCCGAACAGCGGCCGCGAATGCACTCGATGCTGGTCCTGCGCCGCGAGGGATTGCAACCATTGCACAAACAACAGATCGAGACGCTGCGCCAATGGCGGGCGCTGCGCGGCTCGACGGATTCCCGCTTGGAGGAAGAGCTGGAATCGCAGCTCCTGCTCACGCTCAGCGCGATCGCGAGCGGCCTCGGCGCGACGGGCTGATGAGAACCGCCCCGAACCGATCGATCACGCCGGGAACTCAAGCTGGTCGATCAGCTTGTTTCGCAGTTGCTCGGCGGCGTGCATCTCACGGCTGACCTGGCCCCACGTGGCCGCGTTGGATCCCGCGGCCACGATCCCACCGAGGATTGTCGTAATCGATCCCAAGAAGACGAGCTGGTTGAATTTGATGAGCTCGAACACCGTCGCCAACAGCATCAAGCCGCCGAGCACAATGGCGAACTTCGACAAAAGGATGATTTTTCGGCAGCCTTGGGCGAGCTTGGCAAGGTGCTCGATCTCATCTTCAAGGAGGGAAATCCGGTCGCTCAGATTGTCGTTGGTCATTACCGGGATGTCCGTCGGCAAGCTTTGCGGCCGAGCGAAGAGCGCAGGCGTTGACCGTCGTCGAACGAATGCCAATCACGGTACCAACGCTCAAGGTTGCCCTCCACGCGACCTAGTGCATGATCCCGAAAAGTTGCAGACTTTTAGGACAAGATCATGCGGCAAAACAAAGAGAAATAGAGCGCGATCGATTCAACCTGAATGGATCGCGCTCAGTGTTCCTTACCTGACGGTCCAATCCCGGACCCTCAGGTAAGGAACACTAGCTAATCCGATGCTTTGTGATGGGGCACCAACACAATGAGACGAGCTCAAGCATTGGTACTGCATCACTAGGGCCGGTCGATGGCGACGACCCGGCTGTCCGCGATCGCCAGCGCAAGGTCGCCATGCTTGAGAGCGAGCGCCTTCTCGCCGAACAATTCACGGCGCCAGCCCTTGAGGGCGCGGATATCCGCGTGGTCGTCGGCGACAATGCGTTCGAGATCGTCGCTCGTCGCAATCACCTTGGGCGCGACGCCGTGCTCTTCCGCCGTCATCCGCAACAGCACCTTCAACAGTTCGACCGTCGCGCCGGCATTGGCGTGGGAGCGCGTGCGCTCGAAATGCGGCAGCGTCTTCGGATCGCGAGCGATTCCGCGCTTCACCGCATCCAATATGTCCTGCCCCCATTTCGACCGCTCGAAGCCCTTGGGCAATGACCGCAACGCCGCCAGCCGTTCCGGCGTGGTGGGTGCCTGGACCGCGATGTCTCCGACCGCCTCGTCCTTGAGCACGCGGCCGCGGGGCACATCGCGCGCCTGGGCCTCGCGTTCCCGCCAGGTGGCCACCTCGATCAGAACGGAAAGCTCCTTTGCCTTGCGCGCGCGGCTCTTCATCCGTTCCCACGCGGTTTCCGGATCGGCGCGGTAGGTGTCCGGGGAGGTCAGGATTTCCATCTCCTCGTCCACCCAGTTGATGCGCCCGCGCTCGGCGAGATTGGCCGACAGCGCGAGATACACCTCGCGCAGATGCGTGACGTCGGACAGCGCATAGGCGATTTGCGCGGGCGTGAGCGGGCGGCGGGTCCAGTCGGTGAAGCGGTTCGACTTGTCGAGCGTGCCGCCGGTGACGCGATGCACGAGCTGTTCATAGGAAATCGCATCGCCATAGCCGAGCACCATGGCGGCGACCTGGGTATCGAACAGCGGGCGCGGGATCAGCTTGGCCTGATGCCAGACGATCTCGATGTCCTGGCGCGCCGCGTGGAAGACCTTGGTCACCTGCTCGTTCGCCATCAGCGCGTAGAACGGGGCGAGATCGATGTGTTTGGCGAGCGTATCGATGACGACGGCTTCGGCGGGGCTCGCCATCTGCGCGACGCACAGCAAAGGGTAATAGGTCGACTCGCGCAGGAACTCGGTGTCGACGGTCACGAAGGGATGCCGCGCCATACGCTCGCAGGCCGCCGCGAGGGCCTCGGTGGTCGTGATCGGCTCCGTGGCGAGAGACTGAGGCTCCGCCCCTTTAGCGTGGCGGAGACGCGGAGTCTCGATCAGCATCGCCTTGGTCAAACGGCACTCACCAGCTTAAACAGATCTTGAAGATATGGAGAATCGTCGCTTAGCGTATCGTTTTCACGCCAATATTCAACTCTCAGCAAACATCATACACGACAAGTATGGTGATGTCGCGAAAGGTCTTTGGCCATAATCTGCTGGCGGCGACATTGAGGCCGAGGTCGGCTTCACGTCCTTCCGAAGCATCAAGCATGGGCTCGGACGCTTCCGAGTGCCCGTGCGAGGCGAATCGCCTTGAAGAATCCTGCTTAGAAAACAACAAGATTCCTCAGCCGCGCTGCAGCGGGAGACTTGTGTCTCCTTCTGACGGTTCGATCCGGACCCGTCAGCGCGGAATGCGAGCCAATCCGTTTCTTTTTGGCGCCGCACTACTGGAGCATGATCTTGTCCGAAAAGTTGCAGACTTTTCGGACAAGATCATGCGACAAAACAAAGAGAAATGGAGCACGATCGACCTAATCTGGATAGATCGCGCTCTAGTGATGCGGCACCAACGCTTGGGCTCGTCTCATTGTGTTGGTGCCGCGTCACAAAATAACGGATTAGCTAGTGTTCCGGGCTGACGGTCCGGGATCGGACCGTCAGAGAAGGAAACACTAGCCGCCGCGGATCGGCGGCATCAGGATGAATTCCCATGGGCTCGGAAGCGGGCCGACCGGCACCTCGATCACCGTCGGCACATCGTGGCGGGCAAAGCAACGTGCAAGGGATTCACGCAGCTCCCTAGGGTTGCGCGCACGCACGCCTGCCGCGCCGAAACTCTCGGCAAAACGCACGAAGTCGGGATTGGCGAGGTCAACGGCGATCAGCCGGTTGTCGTAATCCTCCTCCTGGATGCGGCGCACATTGCCGAACGCGCCATCGGTGAACACGATCGCAACCAGCGGGATGCGATGCAGCACGGCGGTCGCAAGCTCGGTTGCCGTGAACAGAAAACCGCCGTCGCCATTGATCGAGACGACCGGCCGGTCGGGACAGGCGTGTTGCGCCCCGAGCGCGCTCGCATAGCCCCAGCCGAGCGGGTCCTGATAGCCGGGCGAAAGAAACGTGCGTGGCCTGTAAACCGGAAAAGCGAGGCGCGCGACAAAGCCGAGCTGGGTCACTTCGTCGACAAAGACGCCGTCTTCCGGCAATTCCGCCCGGATCGCGTTAAGAAAGGAAAGCTGCGGCGCGAGTTTTTGTTGCAGCCGGGCGGCCCATCGCGCCTGCCGCGCTTTCATCTCGTCTTCGCGCGATTCGCGCTTGGCATTGTGCGCGGGCAGCGTTTCGATGAGCCGGCGCAGGATCGGCGCGGCATCGCCGACCAGCGCGAGCGCGGGCTGATAGAGGCGCGCCGGTTCTTCGGCGTCGGCGTCGATGCGGATCACCGTGAGGTCGTCGTCGATGCCCCATTGCCGGAACTGGGTGAGCAGGCGCGTCCCGACCGCGAGCACGACATCGGCTTCGCCCCACAGGTCGCGGCCGAGCGGCAGCGTGACGCTCAGTGGGTTGCGGTCGTCGAGCACGCCGCGCCCACGCCGATAGGCAAGGACCGGCGCCTGCAACATGGCGGACAGGCGCGTCACCTCTTCGGACGCGCCTTGCGCGCCGCCGCCGCAGATGATCATCGGCCGTTTCGCCGCGCCGAGTTTTTTCGCCGCCGCGCGCAGCGTGTCCTCGTCGATCTCGGGCGCAGCGCGCTCGAGCGGCGGATGCGGCGTGACCATGTCGGTGCGCCCCCACACATCCATGGCGCATTCGAGCGCGGCCGGGCCGGGACGTCCGCTTGCCATGGCGTGAAAGGCCTCCGCGACGATGCGTGGCGCCTCCTGCGGATGACCGATATGACCGACGAAGTCGACCAGGCGCGTGAGAATCCCGGCCTGATCGCGGATTTCGTGCAAATGGCCCAGCGCGCGTCCGAGATCGGCCTGCGGGATCTGTCCGATCATGGCAAGCACCGGGGCGTTCATCGCAAAGGCGGTGAGCAATGCCGTTGAGCTGTTGAGCAAACCCGGCCCCGGCACCACGGCATAGGCTTGCGGCCCACCGGTCGCGAGCGCGGCGCCCAACGCCATCAGACCCGCCCCCTGCTCGTGGCGGCTATGGATCACCCTGATCCGGTCGGAGGCCTTGAACAGCGCATCGAACAGGTGGTCGTTGTGCACGCCCGGCAGGGCGTAAACGGTGCGTATGCCGTGGGTGATCAACGCGGCGACAGTCGCCTCCGCGGTCGTCATCTGTTCCATGGGGCAACCCGGATCGAAGGGTTCTTCGAGGCGCTTGATAGCTGAACGCACCAGCGCTGTCGCGGGCTCGCTCCGAAATCGCCCTCGCGCCATATGATCGGATTGCGGTGCAATCGGTGGCCGGCACGGCCGCCAGTGGCCCGTCCTTGACAAAGCGCGGAGCGCATGCACCTTCCGCCCGCCGCGCATTGTTCGCATTGCACGACGAATACCGTGCGGCTGGCGGCGATCCGGAATGCGTCCGGCAGCGAGCTTCCGCCTGAGTATATCCAACCCGGACGATCCCGATGCATCGCTATCGCACCCATACCTGCGGAGAGCTTCGCGCCAGCGATGTCGGCAAGGACGTAAGGCTCGCTGGCTGGTGCCACCGCATCCGCGACCATGGCGGCGTGCTGTTCATCGATCTGCGCGACCATTATGGTCTGATGCAATGCGTGGTCGATCCCGACTCGCCGGCCTTTCCGATCGCCGAGACATTGCGCGCGGAATGGGTGGTGAAGATCGACGGCAGGCTGCGGCCCCGCCCCGCCGGCACGGAAAACCCCGAGCTGCCGACCGGCGCGGTCGAGGTCTATGCCGGCGCCATCGAGGTGCTCGGCCCCGCGGCCGAATTGCCGATGCCCGTATTCGGCGAGCAGGAATACCCCGAGGATATGCGGCTGCGTTACCGTTTCCTCGATCTGCGGCGCGAGCGGCTTCATCGGAACATCATGCTGCGCGGGGCGATCATCGATTCGCTGCGTCAACGCATGAAGGCCCAGGGCTTCTTCGAGTTCCAGACGCCGGTCCTGACCGCGTCGAGCCCGGAGGGTGCGCGCGACTTCCTCGTGCCGTCGCGGATGCATCCCGGCAAATTCTACGCGCTGCCGCAGGCGCCGCAGCAGTTCAAGCAACTGATCATGATCTCGGGCTTCGATCGCTATTTCCAGATCGCGCCCTGCTTCCGCGATGAAGATGCACGCGCCGACCGCTCGCCCGGCGAGTTCTATCAGCTCGATCTCGAAATGAGCTTCGTGACCCAGGACGACGTTTTTACCGCGGTCGAGCCGGTGCTGCGCGGCCTGTTCGAGGAGTTCGCCCAAGGCAAGCCGGTGACGCCGACATTCCCGCGCATCCCTTATGCCGAGGCGTTGCTGAAATACGGCACCGACAAGCCGGATCTGCGCAATCCGCTTGTCATTGCCGATGTCAGCGAGGAGTTCGACGCCGAAGCGGTGTCGTTCAAAGCCTTCAAGCGCGTCATCGCGTCGGGCGGCGTCGTGCGCGCAATCCCGGCGCCGGGCGCAGCAATGCAGCCGCGTTCCTTCTTCGACAAGCTCAATGACTGGGCGCGCCAGGAGATGGGTGCACCGGGCCTGGGCTACATCGTGTTCGAGGCCGACGGCGGCAAGGGACCGATCGCGAAATTCGTGCCGGCCGATGTGCAGGCGCGCATCCTCGCAAAATGCGGCGCGAAAGCGGGCGATGCGGTGTTCTTCGCTGCCGACAAGCCGGCCGCTGCGGCACGGCTCGCAGGCGCGGCGCGCACCCGCATCGGCGAAGAGCTGGGCCTCATCGACAAGGACCGGTTCGAATTTTGCTGGATCGTCGATTTCCCGATGTATGAGTGGAACGAGGAGGAGAAGAAGATCGACTTCTCCCACAATCCGTTCTCCATGCCGAACCTGCCGGTCGACGACTTCCTCGCGCTCGATCCGAACGATGCGGAGACGCTGCTGGCGCTTAAGGCGATCCAATACGATGTCGTGTGCAACGGCATCGAGTTGTCGTCGGGCGCGATCCGCAATCACCGGCCCGAAGTGATGAAGAAGGCGTTCGCGATTGCGGGCTATGGCGAGGACGTGCTGGAGAAGAAGTTCGGCGGCATGCTGCGCGCTCTGTCCTACGGGGCGCCGCCGCATGGCGGCATCGCGCCCGGCATCGACCGCATGGTCATGCTGCTTGCGGGCGAAGACAATCTCCGTGAGATCGTGATGTTCCCGATGAACCAGCGCGCCGAAGATTTGTTGATGGGCGCGCCCTCGGAGGTGACGCCGAAGCAGCTACTCGAATTGCATATCCGCCCCAATCTGCCGCAGAAGAGTTGAAACCCATTCGACTTATGAGCTCCGTTCATTCCCGCGAAAGCGGGAATCCAGTCTTGACAGAGCATCCTGGGTTCCCGCTTGCGCGGGAACGAGCGGATCAACGGCTACCCTTATGACCCCCTCCCGGCGAGCACGCCGCCAAGCCTGCGCAAGCTTGTCTGCGCCGCTCGCCGACCTCCCCGTTTTAGGGGGAGGTAATCGGGCTGGGAGACATAACCGCGAAAGTTTGCAGGCTTTTCGGGCAAGATCATGCGAGAGAGCTGAAAAGAAGAACAGTCCCGGCGCTCGCGCAGCATTTTGGGTTAGGAGGATGTCGATCCCACCCCCTCATCGGCGACCCGAATCTTCAGCAGGGCCGCTCGATTATGAGATCGCGCAGGAGAAGGCGGCGGCGCTCGGTCGGCTCGGCCGGCGGCTGGAGCAGGCGCTCGCCGCGCTCGCGGCCTTCGACGCCGATCATCCGCCGGCACAGTATCTCGGGCAGAATCGTGATGCCCGCGTTGTGCTGGTTGAAACGGCCGCGCAGGCGCTATGGCTGTTCTTGGTGCAACGCGAGGCATGCGGCTTGCGCGATGCACGAAAAATGATGCGCGACTATCGCGTGCCCGCCGAGGTTGAGGCACGGGCCGGCGCCGGCTCGTCAACTCGCCCGGCTCGTGGCGGACCTTGACCCTCGGCCGCGCCAACGCGGCGCGGATCGGGTCCTGCCAATCACGATAGGCCGATCAGTAGCAGTAACGGCGCGGCACCCGCCGATAGCGGTTGTAGACGGCCTGATAGCAGCGCCCGCGGTACCAATAGAACCCGCCACGGCGCCGCTGCGCATTCGCCCCGATAAGCGCGCCGGCCGTTCCACCGATCAGGCCGCCGACGAGCGCGCCGCCCGGACGCCTGGTCGCGAGGCCGCCGATGATGGCACCGGCGGTTCCGCCGATCAGGCCGCCGGACAATGCGTCCTGCGCCGGAGCAGGCTTGGGTGGCATCACCACCGCGAGCGAAACCAACGCGGCGGCGGCCAGGGTTCCTGTCTTGTTCATCCTATCTCCCCATGAAATTGAACGATTTGCGTTCCGATCGTGAGAGTTCGCTTTGTCCGTTCGTGTGTTGCGCTTTGTTTGCGGCGGACAATCACCGCGCCGCATCGAGGCAGCGGCAGGTCTCGCCACATGATGATTCATTGGTGTTCTGACTAAAGACAATCATGGCTTTTTTTGAGACGAATTGCCGGTCACTTTGGGTCGAACCGGCGTCAGGATCAAAGAAAGTGTCCAATATTCAAGATGAACTCCCGATGAACAGTTGCTCCGGGCCGGACCCAACGGCGTTTTCTGCCAAGTTTGATCGGACCCCAACCAAAATAAGGGCGGCCGGCTCTTGGGGGAGAGCCGGCCGCGCGCAAACCCGGTCTGGGACGGGGAGGGGTGGGGACATGACCGGACTTGCGGAGCTCCTTTCATTGCCGCCGCAGCGACAATTGCTATCGGTTCAAGCGCCGGGCCTGACCGGACCGGGGATTCACCGCGAGGTGGCGGTTGCCTTCGCCGGGCGCGAATCGCCTAGCCTGACCCAGGCATTCGGATCGGACTGCGACTGCCGCTTCACGAAACGGTAGCTCGTCTCGATCCAGGGCAAGACGCTCTCGACCTGATTGTCGAGGATGAACTCGCCTCTGTCGGTCTTCACCGTCAGCACTGCGTGGCCCTCGTCCTTGTCGTCACGGACGACAGTGATGAGCAGCGCCTCGCGCGGCCAGCCGGCCTGGAGCAGCAGGCGGCGCTTGAGCAGCACATAGTCCTCGCAGTCGCCATAGCCATTGTCGGGATACGACCAACGCTCCACGACGCCCCACTGGTCGAGATCGGTGATGGGCTGCACCGTGTCGTTGACCCAACTGTTGACTCGCACGAGGTCGCGCCAAGCCCGCGCGGACAGCACCACGTCACGCGGCGCGGTGCGACCGCCGGCGCATTCGCGCGGGTTTTCCGCGCAAAACGACAGCCAGCCGATCGGTGCGCGGGCGCTGTCGCCGACCGACACGTAAAGCAGGCGCTGCCGCGCCTCGCTCAACATCGCACTCGTCGTGAGCAGAACAACGCTCAAGCCTGCCGAGGCGATCCAGCCTGGACGAACTCTCATTATCGACCCCTCCCGTAAGCGTGGGGTCGAACCTCGCAGAAAAGCTTTGCACTGCCGCTAAGTCGATCGAGTCAATTCGAGCTATAAATGCATGAAATAAGGCAGCTCTACTTATCATTCAAAGTATCTATATTAGATAATGTCACCTTTAATCTGAATTGAGTCAAATTTTATCTTTTTGAGCTGGTGTGGTCACGCCGGCATCCGGCGCCGACAAAGACCACCGCAGCACCATCGCGCGCGCCGAAAAAGCGGATTGACCGGCAAGGATGAACTTGCCCGTCTTGGTTTATCGACACTTTGCTTTACCGACATTTCGGACCGTGACGGTGCGTTTGCCCGACGCGTATTTGGGCGCGGTTGATATGGTGTGCTGGTCTGGCCAGTGTTGGCAGCTTTCGCCGGGGACGCGCACATGGTGACGATCAGGGAGCAAAACCGGAAATGGTGGATCCTGGGGGCGATGGGCACCGTGCTCGGCATCGTCACCCTCGACGAGACCGTTGTTGGCGTCGCGCTGCCGACGATAATTCGTGATCTGAACATGACCACGGTCGAGTCGCACTGGGTCGTCAACGCCTATCTGCTGGTGTTCACGGGTCTCGCCGCAGCAGCAGGACGTCTCGGCGACATCATCGGCCTCCGTCTGCTTTTTGTCGTCGGCCTCGCAATCTTCGCTCTCGCTTCGCTCGCCTGTGGTTTGGCCGAGAGCGGAGAGTGGCTCATAGGGTTGCGTGCCGCACAAGGGATCGGGGCAGCAGTGATCTTCCCCGGCTCATTGGCGATGATGACCTACGCCTTCCCGGCGGAGCAGCGCGGCATCGCGATGGGAATCTACGGCTCGATCGGGACGCTTCTTATGTCGTTCGGTCCGCTCGTCGGCGGCTTTTTCTCGGAATACCTCTCGTGGCGGTGGATCTTCTGGATCAACCCCCCGATCGTAGCCGTCGTCGCACTCTTGGTCCTGGCCGTATGGCAAGATCCGCCACGCACGCAGCCCAAGGTCAAACTCGATATTCCTGGATTGGTCACCCTCGTCGCGGGCCTGGGTCTGATCGTGTTTGCCGTCATGGAGGGCCCCGACTGGGGCTGGTCGCATCCGGCAATCTGGTTGCTTCTCGCTGCCGGGATCGTCGTGCTGGTTTTCTTTGTCGTGATCGAGCTAAGAGTTTCCCAGCCCTTGATCGATGTTGCCTTGTTCCGAAACGGCGCGTTCACGACTTTCAATCTGGCCATTTTCGCTGCCCAGTTCAGCAAGATCGCCGTGTTCGTGTTCGTCGCTCTCTATCTTCAGAATGCGCTCGGCTATGGTGCGTTGATCGCGGGCGCCGCGTTGCTCGTCTCGACCATCCCGACATTGATGACCGCCTATCCGACGGGCATCATTCTCGACCGCATCGGCTCGCGGCGCCTCGTTGTCGGCGCTTCCGCGGCGGGCGTCATCGCCATGCTCTGGGCCGGCCTCGCAGTGATATGGGAAAGCTATCTTCTTCTCGTGCCCGCCCTGATCGTCTGGGGCGTCTGTATCTCGCTTTGGTTCGTGCCCTCGCTGCGTGACGTCATGAACACCGTTCCGCCCGACAAACGAGGAGAGGCCGGCGGCATCAGCATGACGGCCCAGCTTCTGGGCGGGACGGTCGGCATGACGACCTGCAGCGCGCTGCTCGCCACGACATCGGTATACTGGCCGATTTACGCGGTGACCGCTTGCCTGTTCATCGTGCTCTTTGCGCTCGGCCGGACCTACATCGAACCGCTTCGGAAAACGGGTGCAACGTAAGCGCAAGAGCCATCGGCATCGCGAGCCCAGCGTGACTGGTCAATCTGATGGAATTGCGCTCCAAACGCCAGAAGGGGCGCTGTCACCCGGCGGCGAGATGGTCTTCGATATGGTCGGGATGCTGCAGGCGCGTGAACTCGACCGCGAAGCCCTCGTCGAGATGGCGCACCACCCGCCCCTGCACCTTGCCGAGCGTGACCATGGTGCCGATCGGCGGACGATGCTCGGTCGCGATCGCGACACCAGAGAGCGAAGCGTCCATGATGCGGCAGTGTACACTGAGGCCGTTCGGCAGCGCCATGCGGGTCACCGGCGAGCGCGGAACGAAGCGGCCATGCCGGCGATCCTCCGGCATGTTGAGGATGTCGCGGTTGGCAAGCCAGGTGAGCTGAGCCGCGAGCTTGTCGCGCTTGCGCGGGGTCGCGGCGAAATTCATGGCAAAACCGACATCGAAGACGCGGGTGATCTGGCCTTCCAGCCGTCCCACATGGTCGATATAGGCTACGATCCGTTCGCCCTCGCGGCCGCTGACGGGCGCGATCATCGCCAACCCGCCGGGCGACATGTTGAGCACTTGGCAAGGAAATTCGCTGCGGTCCGCAAGCATGTAACGGCCGAGCAGATTCACCGGGACGCGCTGGAACCGTCGGCGCTCGTCGGCAAACCGTTGTAGGTTGGAGTCGTGTTGCTCGATCGACACTCGGGGCCGCTCCAATGTCGGACCAGCAAAGTTACGCCGCCCAGCGTTAACGCGCGGTATAGATTTGCTCAGGCTGGGCAAGGATCAAGGATCGGGAGCTAGCGTGCCGGGCGCGACCGGCTGCTTGTCCGCAATCCCGCCGTCATAAACGGTGAAGCGGGCGAGTTGACGCATTCCGCGCGCCGAAGGCCGCGCAAGCGCCGGCGGCTCCGGCCGGAGAATGCGGAAGGCTCCGAGTGTCATCGCCTCAACGGGGGTGACGCCGATCCAGAAGTGATTGCCGAGCGGTGCCAGGATCCCGATGAGCTGGCCGCGCAGCGACGGTTCCGTCACGACCGGTAGAAGCAGCATTTCGAGCGGCACGGTCGGCTCGGCGAGCGTATGTCCGACTGCACCCGCCACCACGCCGATCGCTTCCTCGGCGGTGATGAGAAGGAGCGAGCGCAACAGCGGGCGGCTCTCTTCATCCCACAGATCGAGAAATGACGTGTCCTTGATTTCGCGGCAGAAAACGGCGCATACCCGGGTACCGGCAAGCCGGATCGGATGGCCGGTACCCGGATCGAGGGAGAGGATCAAGCTGTCTCCCAACACCCTGCGCACTGCGGCCGGATCGATCTCCTTGCGCTGCGGCGCAGGCCGCGGGCCGCGCAACTCGGTCCAATAGCGAAACAGCTCACGGCTCGACGGGTGTTTCATCGGCGCTAGGTCTCGCAAGGCGGGCAGATCAACTCGGCCGCGGCGCCCCCGTAAACGCCTGTGCGGCCCTGCGCGGCACTGTTAATGATGAGTTATTATCGCAATGCGGGCCGGCGCGGGCATTTACAATGTTTCAAGGTTAACGCGCGCTAGAGCATGATCCCGAAAAGTTGGCAGACTTTTCGGACACGATCATGCGACAAAACAAAGAGAAATGGAGCGCGACCGATTCAACCTGAATGGATTGCGCGCTAGTGATGCGGCACCAACGCTTGAGCTCATCTCATCGTGTTGGTGCCGCATCACAAAGGACCGGATCTGCTGGTGTTCCGGGCTGACGGTCCGGGGTCGGACCGTCAGAGTCGGAACACTAGAGAATGATCCCAATATGTTGGCTGACTTTTGGGGATCATGCGACAAAACAAAGAGAAAGAAAGCGCGCTTGATTCAACGAGAAGCCATCGCGCCGCGGCGTTGGATCGCGACTCGGTCCCGGCCTGCCGCGTCGGACGCTCGGCATCCTTGCTTGCGGTGGGCCAGGGGGTGGCCTATCTGAACCGAAGCGCTGGGACGCATCCGTGAAAAGACCATCCGAACCGCTGCTGAACCTACCGACGGTCATCACCACGCTGATCGCGGCGTTCGGCATCGTCCATGCCATCCGCGAGCTTGTTCTGACGCCCCGGCAGGACGTTGAGTTCCTGTTGGCATTTGCCTTCATTCCAGCGCGTTACACGTCGTCACTGTTGTCGGGAGAGGTGCTGCCGGGAGGCGTCGGCGCCGATGTGTGGACGTTCGTGACCTACGCCTTCATCCATGGCGACCTGACCCATCTGGTGATCAATGTCGTGTGGCTGCTACCGTTCGGAGCCGCGGTCGCCCGGCGCTTCGGAACCGGCCGGTTTCTCGCTTTGTTCGCTGCGACGGCCGCGGCGGGCGCAGGGATGCATCTGCTCACGCATCCTGGGGAGCTCCTGCCGATGATCGGTGCCTCGGCGGCCGTTTCCGGCTGCATGGCGGCGGCGATCCGGTTCGTCTTCCAGGCGGGCGGCCCGCTCGGGGTATTCCAGAGCTCGAACCCGGCAGCGTTCCGCGTGCCGGCGGTTCCGCTGCGGGACGTCCTGCGCGATCCGCGCATTCTTGCGTTTCTGTTCATCTGGTTCGCGATCAACGCGTTTTTCGGGCTCGGCTCGGTGACCTTGCTCGGGGTCGATCAGCCGATCGCCTGGCAGGCCCATATTGGCGGGTTCCTCGCCGGGCTGCTTTTGTTCGCGGTCTTCGACCCCGTCCGTGTCGGACCCGCAATCAAGAAGCGCACGCCGTGGTGATTGGTGAGTAGGCAGGTTTGTGCCGGACGCGAACGGGTTCAACGCGCCGGAGCAATCGCTCTCACTGCCGCAGCTCTCTGACGAATGCTTGCACGCCGGGGTCGTCCGGCTCGAGTTGCGCGAGGCGCTCGGCGTAGCGCAACGCGTCGGCGGATGCCCCCATCTCGCGGGAGAAGGCGGCAAGCGCCCGCAGTGTGTCGCGGTGATTGGGATTGCGCGCGAGCGACCGCTGCAACTCGCGGATCGCCTGTTCCCGGTCGGTTTCGGCGAGCGCGACCGCATAGACGTAAGCCAAGCGCGGATCATTGGGTGCGAGCTCGGCGGCGCGCTTCAACTCTTGCGTTGCTTCAGCTCCGCGGCCGGCGCGCACAAGCCAAAGCCCCAGCGCATGATGCGGCAGCGCCGCGTCAGGCTGACGTGCGATCATGGCGCGCAGGATGGGTTCTGCTTCGCCGTCACGCTGTAGCGCGCGGTAAAGATCGGCAAGCGTGACCGCCGCGGGCACGAATGAAGGGTCCAGTTCCAACGCCGACTTCAGTTCGGTTTCCGCTTCGGTGGGACGGCCAAGGTCCATGTAAAGCGTTGCGAGGTTGTGGCGTGCCTCCGGCCGATCGGCATTGCTGCGCTGAGACGCGATATACTCGGTGATCCCGCGCCGGCGCCGCTCGCGCTCGTCGGTGCTCAGGCGCTGTGCCGGCAGTCCGGCAAGACGCCGCGCCGCTTCCAACCGGACGTCGCGGATCGGATCGTCCAGCATCGGCAACAGATCGCGGCGCATGCCGGCCGGCACCCCGGCATAGGCCACGACGGCCGCCCGCCTCACCAGAGGATCGGGATCGCGCAGAAGCTTGCGCACGGTTTCGAGCGCGGCTCGATTGGTGATGCGATCGAGCCGGGCGAGCGCACTCGCGCGCGCGATCGCCGGGTGCGAGATATCCTGCGCGAGCTCCAGCAGGCGCGCCCGCGCGCCGGGCGCGCCGGCCGTGCCGGCATGCAGCACCTCCGCGAACCGCTGAAAGCCCGGGTTCAGCTCGCCATACCAGCCCTTGACCTGATCGGCCGCCCATTGCGCCGATTTGTCCTCGTGACAGGCATTGCATGCATTGGGCGTTCCGAGCTTCACGCTCAAGTCCGGGCGCGGGATGCGGAAGCTGTGATCGCGGCGGGGATCGACCACCATATAGGTCCGCGCCGGCATGTGGCACGACACGCATTGCGCGGCGGGCGAACCCTCCTTGTGATGGTGGTGGCTGGCGGTTTCGAACTTGTCCGGCGCGTGGCATTGCACGCAGACCGCGTTTCCCTCTGCATGCAGTTTGAGGCTGTGTGGATCGTGGCAGTCGCTGCAGGTCACGCCCGCGGCGTGCATGCGGCTCTGCAGGAACGAGCCGTAGACATAGACTTCATCGCGGATTTGCCCGTCGGGAAAGTAGAGCGGCTCGTTCAGCAAGGCGATGCGATGACTGTCGCCGATCGGCGCGCCCGGTTTCACCGTCGCCCAGAGCGGGCTGCGCCGCGAATGGCACAGCGCACAGGCCTCGATCTCGCGTGTCGTGTTCCGCGGCGGGCTGCGCACGCCATTGCCGGTCTGCGGATCGAGCGCCCAGGTGACGCCGCGGCGCTCGTCCAGAAGGACCAAGAGGCCCTTGCTGTGCGCATCGATCGCCTGCCATCCCGGTTTGCGCTCTGCCCAAGCGACATGCCGCGAGCCGGGGCCATGGCAGGTCTCGCACGACACGTTGATCTCGAAAAAGGTCGTGTCATAGGTTTTTTTTGCTGCATCATAGTTGCGGCGCAGATCGGTCGAGTGGCACTCCGCACACATATAGTTCCAGTTCTGCTGCAGCCCGGTCCAGTGCAGCGGATCGCGATGGTCGATCGTCTCATCGGGATAATAGATGTGGAACCAGCGCTGGCCGCCTTCGGCCTTGGGTCGTGCATCCCAGGCGATCGAGAGCGCCTGCAGCCGGCCGCCCGGCAATGCCACGAGATATTGCTGCAGCGGATCGACGCCGAACGTGAACTCGACCTCATAGTCGTGCAGCTTGCCATCCGGTCCGTCGGTGCGGATGAAGAATTTGCCATCGCGCCGGAAGAACGTGCTGGTCACGTCGCCATAGGTGAAGCGCGCGTCATTGAAATCGCCGAGAATGGTCTGCTCGGTCGCATGCGCCATCGCAAGCGCGTGGTGGGAGTGTTTCCATGCGTCCGCCTCGCCGGCATGGCAGGTACGGCAGACGGGTTCGCCGACATAGGTCGCTTTGTGGATCAGGATGGGAGAGGGACTCGGCCGTGCCGTGGCTTCGGCAAGCTCAGCGACCGCATCCTCCGTCGCAGTCCAGCTCGTCCACGCGAAAAAGCCGAGAGCCGCGATGAGAACTGCGACAACGCCGCCGATTGCTGCCGGCACCCAACGCCTGTTGCCGGCCCCTGGGCTTGTCGGTCGTGCACTGGCCGGGGCAGCGGCGGCGGCAACGGCGCGCTCGCGCGAACGCGCTTGGGCTGGCGCGCCTTGTCTCTTCGCCGAGCCGGATTTTCGTGCGCGCTTCATCCGCCGATCATCCGTGGAGTCTCGCGCGCGGGCACGGACGAGATTCGAGCCGCGTGCCGCCCGCTCCGTCGGTCACTATTTCGGGCCGAACGCAAAGATCGTTTTCCAGTCCTGCTTCATGTCGACCAGGGTCCAAGCGCGTGCCCGGGCTTCGTCGAGCGCCTTGTCGAGCCGGCCGACCGTGGTGTTCCGATCATAGGCCCATTCGCGCTCACCGTCGGTGTGGTGGAGCAAACCCAAAAAACGCGGACCGCCACCGGCCGCCGTCCATTGCAGCATTTGAAGATCGCCGTCGGAATTGCCGAAAGCGAAGATCGGCCGCCGCCCGATGAACTTGTAGATGCCGACCGGCTTGCCGGCCTCGTCATCGATGAACTCGATTCGGTCTTCGCGAACCAGAACGGGTTCGCCGTCTCTCATCTGGAACTGCGTGATGCTCGACGAGCCAATCACGTATTGCGGCGGCACGCCATAAATGCGGTCCGCCCAAACGCGCAAGAACTCGATGCCGCCGGCGGAGGCGATATAGGTCGTAAAACCATTGTCACGTAGATAACGCAGCAGCTCGAGCATCGGCTTAAAGGCGAGATCGGTAAAGGGCCGATGAAAGCGCGGATGCTGCGCCGTCGTAATCCAATCCTCCACGATCCTGTCGAAGGCATCGGTCGTCATCCCGGAATGGGTTGCCATTGTGAGCGTGGTCAGCCCTTTCGCGCCCGCGATGCCGAGCGCATCGAAATCGCCGTCGATCGCGGCCTTGAAGAGGGGCTGCGATTGCCATTGCGGATGCTGCAGCACCAGCGCCCGCACGCGCTCGATCGCGAACAGGAACTGGAAGTAGACCGGCTTCTCCGACCACAGCGTGCCGTCATTATCGAACACGGCGATACGGTCCGCGGGCGGAACGAAGGTCGGCGCGTCCTCGCCGGTGACATCGTCCACGAAACGGATGATCGACTGCTTTGCCGCACCGTCGTTCCAGGATGGCAATGGATCGGCCTGAAGCGGCGCGGTCGCGTTGGGTTCGGACGAACGGGTCTGGCCTGACCGGCCTCGTTCGTTTCCCGATCCTGGCTCTCGTGCGTGTCTCATCCGCCGATCATCTCCGGGGCCGCATGGGCAGACGAGGAAGACACCCGAGGCGAGCGCCGCTCCCGCCGCGAGCTATGGAGACTCGAATGCAAAGATCGTCTTCCAATCGTTCTTCATGTCGACGACGGTCCAACCGTTCTTTCGCGCGGCATCGAGCGCCTTGTCGAGCCTTCCGACGGCGGAGTTTCTATCATAGGCCCATTCACGTTTGCCGTCAGTGTGATGAACGATCCCCATGAAACGCGGACCGTCACCGGCCGCCGTCCATTGCAGCATCTCAAGGTCGCCGTCGGAATTGCCGAACGTGAAGATCGGCCGGCGCCCGATGAACTTGTTGATGCCGACCGGCTTGCCGGCCTTGTCGTCGATGAAGTCGACTTTGTCCTCTCGAATCAGGATCGGCTTGCCGTCCTTTATCTCGAACTTTGTTACGATCGTCGAGCCGACGACCTGTTCGGGTGGCACGCCGTAAATACGGTCCGTCCACACGCGCATGAAGGCGATACCGCCGCCGGACACGATGTAGGTGGCAAAACCGTTTTCACGCAGATAGCTCAGCAGTTCGAGCATCGGCTGATAGACGAGCTCGGTATAGAGCCGGTCGAAGCGCGGATGCCGTGCCGTCGTGATCCAATCCTCTACGGTCTTGGCGTAGGCGGTGGTCGTGGTCCCCGCGTGCGTTGCCATGACAAGCTCGAGCATCCCTTTCGCGCCGGTAGTGGCAAGCGCGTTGAGGTCGCCGTCGATCGCCGCTTTGAAGGGCTGTTGCGATTTCCATTGTGGGTGTTGCGGCGCCTGCGCCTTTACGCGATCGATCGCGAACACGAACTGGAAGTAGATCGGCTTCTCCGACCACAGCGTGCCGTCATTGTCGAACACGGCAATGCGTTGGTCCGGGGGAACGAAGGTCTGCGCACCTTCGCGAGTGACGTCATCGACGAATCCGATGATCGATTGCTTGACCGGGCCATCGTTCCAGGAGGGTAGTGGATTGGTCTGGGATCGCGCTGGCGCGAGCGCGAAAAGGAGGACTGCGCCTGTAGCGGCGATGATCGAAATGTAACGTTTCATCGGCTTTCATCCGTCGCGACGGTTGATGCGAACCATGTGGGACAGGCCGGGTGTGCCGGCTCCGTCCCTGAGTGATGGATCTCCGCCGAAGCGCGGCGCTTGCCTGTTGCAAGTGAGCGTGGCGGGATCGATCTCGCGCTAGAGCGCGATTGCTTTAGGTTGATTCAATCGCGCTCTCTTTTCCTTTGTTTGGTCGCATGATCTTTTCCGAAAAGTCTGCCAACTTTTCGGGATCATGCTTTAGCGCGACCCGACGCCCGCTTTCAGTTGCTCCTCGATCTTGCTGAGGTTGAATGCGCCGGGTTCCTGGCTCGGCGGATAGTCCTTCATGGTCTGCAGGAATTGCGCGGCCAGCGCCTGGATCGGAACGATCGCGAAGACGCGGTCGAGCATCCAATCATCGTAGGTGTTCGAGTTGTGCTGCGCTTTCTCGAACGGGTCGCGGCGCAGGTGGAACAAGAGCGGTACCCTTAGCTCGACGAACGGCTCGCGCCACACGCCGAAGGCGCGGCCGCGATTTTCGAGGAACACGACTTTCCAGTCGTCATAACGGGCCGCGACCACCTGGCCATCGTCATTGACATACCAGAACTCGTGGCGCGGCGAGGCCTTCGCCTTGCCGGCGAGATAGTCGTTCATGTCGTAGCCGTCGATATAGAAGCGGTATGTCCGGCCGGCGAAACTGTCGCCTTTCTTCAGCCGGTCCTTGGCGTCGGGCATGCCGGCGGCGGCAAGGAAGGTCGGCAACCAGTCCTCATGCGCGACAACACCGTTCAATGTGACGCCGGCCTGCCACTTGCCGGGCCAGCGCGCAAAGGCCGGCACGCGGTAGGCGCCTTCCCAGTTCGAGTTCTTCTCGCTGCGGAACGGCGTGTTGCCGGCGTCCGGCCAGGTGTTGAAGTGTGGGCCGTTATCCGTCGAGTAGAGCACGATCGTGTTGTCGGCGATGCCGAGATCGTCGAGCTTCTTCAACAGCACGCCGACATGACCGTCATGCTCGACCATGCCGTCGCCATACTTGTCCTGCCCGGAAATGCCGCGGTTCTCCGGCTTGATATGGGTGCGGAAATGCATGCGCGTGCCGTTCCACCACACAAAGAACGGCTTGCCCGCCTGGTGCTGGCGGTCGATGAAGTCAAGCGCCGCCGCGAGCGTCTCCTCGTCGATGGTCTCCATACGCTTCTTGGTCAGCGGGCCGGTATCCTCGACCGTCTGGCCGCCCTTGCCGTCGGCTTTCGCTTTGATCACGCCGCGCGGCCCGAATTTCTTGCGAAACTCCGGGTCCGTCGGATAGTCGACGTTCTCGGGCTCCTCCTCTGCGTTAAGGTGATAGAGGTTGCCGAAGAACTCATCGAACCCGTGCATGGTCGGCAGGTGTTCGTCACGGTCGCCCAGATGGTTCTTGCCGAACTGCCCGGTGGCATAGCCCTGCGCCTTGAGCAGCGCGGCAATGGTGGGATCACTCTTCTGCCAGCCTTCCTTGGCGCCCGGCAGGCCGACCTTGGTCATTCCCGAGCGCACCGGGACCGCGCCGGAGATGAACGCCGCGCGCCCCGCGGTGCAGCTCTGCTGGCCGTAATAGTCGGTGAACGCAATCCCTTCATTGGCAATCCGATCGATGTTCGGCGTGCGATAGCCCATCATGCCGCGATTATTGTGGCTGATGTTCCATGTGCCGATGTCGTCGCCCCAGATCACGAGGATGTTCGGTTGTTGCTGTTGTCCCTGCGGTGGCTGCGCCTGCTGCGGTCGCGGTCTTGGTGTCTGCGCGGACGCAAGATCGAATGGCATGGCAAGACCGAAGCACGACGCTGCCGCGAGCATCATGCACCATCGAAACACCGTCATAGTCCGGCTCCTCCTTGCATATTCGCCGCTCCTCGAATGACCGTGGGTTAACGAACTAACGCAAATCGTCCGGGTTCGTTTCATCGGGCATATGCCCATGTACCATCGTCACGTACAGAAACGGTCTTGCCGAAGAACGGTTGTGGACTTCGAAATCCGTTAAAAAACTGACATGAGGGGGCCCTTTAGTGGTTCCGCTCCGCCTCCGGCGGTTCCATACAGAAACGCCCTTTTCACACCGATCAGCAGGATCAGATCCATGAAGCTCTACTCAGTCGGTCTCGCTGCAATCCTCTCGTGCCTTCTCGTCACTGGTAGCGCCGCTCAGGAGAGTTCGGTCGTGATTGGCGCGATGTACAATTTGACCGGCGGCCAACGCTTGCTCGATGTACCCTCGGCGAGGGGAGCCGAGCTCGCGGTCGCGGAGGCCAACAAGGCCGGCGGGCTGCTCGGCCAACCGGTGAAACTCAATCTCGTCGACGGACACTCGCAACCGGAGGTCATCGCCAAGGAGGCAGCCGAGCTTGTCAACGAGGAGCCTGCCGTTGCCGGCCTGATCGGGTTTTCCGACACCGACATGGTGCTTGCGGCGGCGCCGATTGCGGCAAAGCATAAACGTGTGTTTCTCACCTCCGGCGCGACCTCACCGCGACTGCCGCAGCAGGTTCCCGAATATCTGTTTCTTGCCTGTTTTGGCGACAATGTTCAGGCCGCAGCCGGTGCCGAGTGGGCGTACAACCAGCTCAAGGCGCGGACCGCCGTCGTGTTCTACAATGAGACCACGTCTTATACGCAACTGCTGCGCGGCTACTTTGAAACGAGTTTTGGGGAACTGGGCGGCAAGGTGCTGACGGCGATACCCTACGCGCCGGGGAATCTGGCGGCGAAGGCCTTGATGCTACCCAAAGCCGACCTGGTCTATCTCGCCGCGTCCCCTGGCGACGTCGCGATCGCGATCCCGGCGCTGCGCGATGCCGGCATATCGGTGCCGATCCTCGGCGGCGACGGGCTCGACATCGGGGTGGCCTGGAAGGACGTGCGCGAAGCGCGCAATGTCTATTTCACCACGCATGCTCATGTGAGTGCCAACAATCCCGATCCGCGCGTGAAGAAATTCCGCGAGGCCTACGCCAAAGCCTATCCCGGCACAGAGCCGGACGCATTCACGGCGCTCGGTTATGACGCCGCCCGGCTGATGATCGCTGCGATCAAGACCGCGAACAGCACCGAGCCCGAAGCCGTGCGCAAGGCGCTGGCCGAGACAACCGACTTCCAGGGTGTCACCGGAACGATCAGCTATCGCGATGGCAGCCGTATTCCCGTGAAAGCGGTCAGCATCATTTCGATCGACGGAGGCAAAATGATCTTTTTGGGCGGCGTGATGCCGAAGAACGTCCCGGCACCTTGATGCGGGCCGGCGATGGATGTGGGCGGCCGCGATCGATGCGGGCCGCGATTGTGGAACGAAATGCCAAAGCGATGGATTGTTGTTCTGCTCGTGCTGATCGGGATTAGCGCTCAGGTTGCGGCAGTGCATCCGTCACAGGCAGAGGAGACGGCGAAGTTGGCCGATGATCATCAGGCGGTGCGGGCGGCGGTCGATCAATGGTTCGTCGTGTTACGCGCGATGCTCAACGGCGATCCGAAGCCCTTTGCCGAGCTTTATTCGCATGCCGACGATGTCTTCTATATGGGCGCCGAGGGAACCTACCGGATTGGTTGGGAGGCAACCTATGCCGATTGGCAGGCGCAGGCGGCAAAGAGCACCGGCGGCAGCGCGGAAGGCGTCAACATCCAGATCGTCGTCAACGGCAACATGGCGGCGGCGGCGCACAACACCAAGGGCACGTTGCGACAGCCGAATGGCGAGATGCAACCGACCTATGTTCGCGAGACCAGCGTCTTCCGTAAAGAGAACGGACAATGGAAGATGATCGGCCACCACGCCGACACGATCTCATCCTGGGAGAAGGCGTTCGATAAGTGATCAGTGCTCGCCGCGGGGTCGGCGTTCACAGCAGCGAGCGCGCGATGGCGGCTCCTTGAATCTATCGCGCTCCAAATGCGTGCTGGACGGCACCGTGCCGCTCACTCGCGCCCCGAGCCTTGCCAGCGCAATGCCGAGAGCATCGGGGCCACGCATCATCCATCATCCGAAGAGATGTCGTATCGACCAGTTCCCGTCGCCATCTGGTCGTCGAGATGAGATGCACATTGCGGCTGGCGCCGCGCCCGTGCTCGAATGCCCTCGTCGCCTGCCATTGCGGCGAATGATAACGATAGGTTGTAGAGTGGCGGCCCACACTTATTGGAAAACGGGGTTGGAGGTGGCAGCGCCCGGCCAGCCATAACACTCAATCATGCACAATCACGAAGTGGCCGGTGTCTGATGCCCGAAAAGCGCGATCGCTTATTGACTTTCGCTAGTGCTGCCTTGGATCGAATTGGTAAGCTGGGCGCGCAATCAGAAGCTTGACCCGCCACTCCGCACCGCTGGACCACCGGAAGCAGCCGCCCCACAGACCGGAAGAGCAACACCATGAACCCATCCGTCACTGCCACGCGTTCACAATCCGACTTCTGGAACGGATTCTGGCGGTTAGCTGCTCTTAAGTTCAGCCTGACCTCGCTCGCTTCCATTTATCTTGCTGCCGGCGCCGTGTCGCTCGTGCAACCGGTCGACCTTGCCTGGCTGCTGGCGACCGGATTTGTCATCTTCATGCTGGAGATCGCCAAGAACGCCTCCGGCGATGTCTATGACTACGATTCCGGCACCGATCTGCGCATCAGGCCTGAGGACAAGACCGACTTTTCGGGTGGCAGGCGCGTCCTGGTCGACGATCTCCTTTCCCGGCGCGAAACCTGGATGATATCGGTCGGCACGGCCCTGGCGGGTCTTGTTGTCGGGCTTGCCATCGTGTTCTGGCGCGAGCCCGCCGCGCTGTGGTTCGGCGTGGCGGGGGCCGTGTTCGCCTGGTCCTATCACGGGCCGCCGCTCAAGCTTGCATATCGTGGTGGCGGGGAGCTGGCCGTCTTTGTGTCGTATGGTCCGTTGATCGCGGTCGCGACCTATCTCATCCAGACCCACACGCTGTCCGGCCCGGTCCTGTGGTTGTCGGTGCCGCTCGGCCTGATGGTCGCTGCATTCCTGTGGGTCAACGAGTTCCCGGATCACGACGCCGACCGCGCCTCGGGAAAGCGCAACCTGATCGTCAGGCTGGGCAAACGGAGCGCGGCTCTGCTGCTTCCCGTGATCTATGGCGCCGCCTTCGTGATCACGCTGGCGCTGCCGGCAATCGGTTTTCCGTCGAGCGTGCTCTGGGGCATGCTGTCGGTGGTTCCGGCGGCCTATGCGTGCTGGGCCGTGCTTCGCGACCCAGAGACGTTCTACCGGACCAAGCCGGTGCAGCCGGCGGCCTTGGTCGCCTTTATGCTGTACGCGGTCGGCGCGGGAACCGGTCTGTTCTTGTCCTGAGAAGGTATGCTGAGGCGGGGGCGGCGCGACGTTCGACCGGTGTTCGGGTCGGACCGGGCGATCGCCCCTGCGCGCTCGACCGGAACACGGCAGAGCGCACGGATTTGCCGGCCTCGCCCGAAATGATTATGAAGCATATCGATTTTCGATCATGCGAGGAGCGGGATGAACGATCAGTTGAAAAAGGCGCGTACGGACCAGGTCGGCAGCCTGTTGCGGCCGCAAAACCTGATCGACGCGTTCCTTTCTTGCGGCCGCAACGAACTCGACGAGGCGGGTTTGGAAGCCGCGCAAGATGCGGCGATCCGGCAGGTTGTCGAGAAACAGCGCTCCGTCGGCCTGCCGGTGATCACCGACGGCGAGTTCCGCCGTCTGAATTGGCAGGTCAGCTTTTCGGACGTGGACGGCTGGGATCTCTGGCAGGGCTCCTGGCGTGCGTTTCTTGCAAACCCGAGCTTGATCAGTGAAGGCGAAAAGCCGGGAACCCGCGGCAAGGACGCGGTGGAAAGCTACAAAGTACCGGCCACCGCCAAACTCAGTCTGCAAAGCAACTTTCCCTTGCGGGAGTTCCGGTTCTTGCGCTCGCTCACGGACGCGCCTGCCAAGGCCATGCTGATGGGGCCCGACCGCGTTGCGCAGATGTGCGACATTGCCGGTTCGGCGCCGCACTATGACAGCACCGACCAATTCCTGAACGACGTTGCAAGCATCCAGCATCGGATGGCGGGCGAACTGATCGAGGCGGGCTGTGGTTACGTTCAGTTGGACGAGCCGAGTTACACCGGTTATGTCGACCGCGCGACGCTTGAGCGCATTGCCGCGCGCGGCGAAAACCCGATGCACAATCTCGCCCGCGCCGTTGCGGCGTCGAACGCGGTGATTGCCGGGTACGAGGGCAAAGCCTGTTTCGGCCTGCACATCTGCCGCGGCAACCGCGCCTCGATGTGGCACCGGGAAGGGACCTATGACGGCATCGCCGAATATCTCTTTGCCAATCTCAAATTCGATCGCCTGTTACTGGAATACGACACCGCGCGCGCCGGCGGCTTTGAACCTTTGGCCCATGTGCCGAAGGGCGTGACGGTCGTTTTGGGGCTGATCACCACAAAGGATGGCGCGGTCGAAACGATCGACGGTCTGCTCCGGCGGATCGATGAGGCGAGCCGCTTCATCGATGTCGACCAGTTGGCGATCAGCCCCCAATGCGGGTTCGCCTCGGGTATCAGCGGCAATCTTCTGTCCGAAGACTCGCAATGGCGTAAGCTCGACGTGATGTTGGAAACAGCCGAAAAAGTCTGGGGTACGTCGCACTGAGCTTCTGCGCTTTTTTCACGCCGGTTGATCGGAACTCCGTTCATTCCCGCGAAAGCGGGCATCCAGTCTTGACAGAAAATCCTGGGTCCCCGCTCGCGCGGGGACGAACGGAGCAGTCACCCCTTGCCGAGGCTGCGCATCAGGACGCGGGCCAGTCGATCGCCGAATGAACGTGCGTCCGTCGGGCGCTCGCCGTCGAGCACGCGCGCCTCGTCGAACAACAGATGCGCGGCATCCTGCTTGAAACCCTTGTCGTCATCGCTCAATGCGGCAAGCGCCTCGATGATGGCGTGATGCGGGTTGATCTCCAGGATCGGCTTGGCGGCGACCTGGAGCCGTCCGGCGCCGGCGAGCATCTTTTCGAGTTGCCGGTCAAGGCCGAGGTCGGGCGCAACAAGGCACACCGCGCTGTCGGTCAACCGATCTGACGGACGGACATCCGAAACGGCCTCTCCGAGCGCCTCCTTGACGAAGGCAATGAAAGCCGTCACGGCCTCGTTTGCCTCCACGGACGGTTTGTCCTTGTCGTCGAGCACGGGGATCAGCGCCAGGTCCGCGGCGCCTTGGGTCGCCGACTTGAACGGCTTGCCTTCAAAGTCAGCCCCCGTCACCCAAAAGCTGTCGACCGGATCGGAAAGCAGCAGCACCTCGATGCCGCGCGCGCGGAACCCTTCCAGTTGCGGCGAGGCCTCAAGCTGCTCGGTATCACCGCCGACGATGTAATAGATCGCCGTCTGGTTCTCCTTGAGCGAGGCGACATAGTCCTTAAGGCTTCGCCACGAACCGGCCGAGGCCGTGGTCTTGAAGCGCAGCAGCGCAAAGAGCGCTTCGCGGCGTTCGAAATCCTCGTAAAGCCCTTCTTTCAGCACCGCGCCGAATTTATCCCAGATGTTCTGAAACGACTCGGGCTCGTTCTCTGCGAGTTTTTTCAGGTCGCCGAGCACGCGGTTGGTCACGCCCTGCTTGATGGCGGTCAGAATCGGGCTTTCCTGGATCATCTCGCGCGAGAGATTGAGCGGCAGGTCGGCCGAATCCACCAGCCCGCGAACAAAGCGGAGATAACGCGGCACGATCTCCGCTTCGTCGGTGATGAATACGCGCTTGACGTAGAGCTTGATGCGCCCTTTCCGGTCGGGATCGTAAAGGTCGAAGGGCCGCGAGCCGGGGATGAAGACGAGCGTGGTATATTCGTGACGGCCTTCGGCGTGGAAATGGATGGTCAGCGC
>JANQIP010000256.1 GCA_028282095.1 Xanthobacteraceae bacterium
ACCTCCGACACCGCCGCATCAAAGCTCAGCGAAGCAAACTGCAGGACCCGCGCCTTGCCCGTGATCGCAAAGCGCTCCACTTGCGCTCCCACCAGGTTAGGAACGCCGCCATGGGGAACAACGACGCCTTTGGGTAGTCCGGTGGAGCCGGAGGTATAGATCAGATAGGCGGGGTGGGCGGGATCGAGGTCGAGCGCCGGCGCCGTCGCAGGATGCGCGGCAATCGCCGCGGCGTCAGCATCGAGCAGGACGAGGGAGGCGCCGACGGGTGAGCTGCCGGAGGCCGCGTGCGCCGGCAGACGGTCGATGAGCCCATGCTCGCTCACCACAACACCGGCACCCGAATCGGCCAGCATGAACGAAAGGCGCTCGGCCGGATAGCTCGGGTCGAGCGGTAGATACGCCCCGCCCGCCTTGAGGATCCCGAGCAGACCCACAACCATCAAAGGACTGCGGTCAACACACAGCCCGACTATGTGCTCAGGGCCAACCCCAAGCCCGCACAGATGATGCGCAAGACGGCTCGCCGCCGTGTCCAGTTCTTTGTAGCTCAGTCGGTCGCCACCAGACCCCTCAACCGCAATCGCATCCGGCGTGCGCGCAACCTGCGAAGCAAACAGATCCAGAACCGTCGCAGCACCAACAGGCCGATCGGTCGCATTCCAATCCTCTATAAGAGTGCGACGCTCCGCAGGCGCCAAAAGCTCCAGGCTCCCAATCGCCCGATCGGGATCAAACGCCGCACACTCCAATAGCCGAACAAACCTCTGTTGATGGCCGGCAAGATCGGCCAGCGAATAACGGGCGGGGTTGGCATCGAAATCGATTCGAATAGGACCATCATCGGACCGGTCGTAAACAGATATTGTAAGATCCTCGACGGGGCCGATCGAAAGATTATGCGCAATAACCTTATGACCCGCAAAATCAAAACCATAATCAAACGGCATGATGTTGCAGTTAACTGCAGACAAGCTTTCGGCCACCACGCCGAGGTCGCGCCGCAAGTCGATGACCGGGTAACGCTGGTGCTCGAGCGCGTGACGCATCTGCGCCGAAGCCTGCTTCAGAACGTCCGAGGCCGACATGCTCGGGTGAACCGACAGGCGCAGCGCCAGCACATTCACGGCCATGCCGGGAATACGCCTTGCAATGCTGCTGCGCGCTGCCGCCGGAAATCCCAGCACCAAGTCCGTTGCACCGGTCATGCGATGCAGAAGAATGGCCGTCGCCGCCGTCACGATCTGCGGCAGGCTTGCCCCGCTCGCTCGCGCAATCGAGCGCATATGATTGGCGCTCGCGCCTTGCAGTAACGTCGTGCTGCGGACTGTCCGGTCGGATGCGGCAGATGGACGGCCGCTGAAACCTGCCGGTGAAGGCCGATCGGCCAATTGCCCAAGCCAGAAATCTCGATCCTGCGCGCGTTGTTCGGATGCAAGATACGCGGCATCGTCTTCCAGCAGCGCGGCGAGCGAGCCAAACGATTCCTTGGGCGGCGGCCGGCCGACGCTGAGCCGCGTGTAGACCTCCGCCACGCGACGGGCCACCAGCCACATCCCGAACCCGTCCATGACGATGTGATGATAGCGCGCGTACCAATAGAAGCGATCGGCCGATACTCTGAACAACGCAAACCCGAACAACGGGCCGACCGTCGGTCGGATTGGCCGGGCGAGATCGGCCGTCATCCAGGCTTCGGCCTTGGCCCGCGCATCCGGTTCCGCACTGAGATCGACGAACGGCATCGACCATGCCGGCAACGCGGCTACCCTCTGCCGCGGCTCGCCGTCCTGTTCGGTGATCTGCACCCGCAGCGCGTCCGTTTCCTCGACAACGAACCGCAGCGCCTGTTCGAACACGATCGGATCGATTTCGCCCTTTATCTCGATGTATTCACCAATCGAATACTGTGTACTCGACGGATTGATTTGTTGAGCAAACCAAATCCCAAGTTGGGCAGACGACAACGGGAGCAATTCGTCGGACGGCGACATGATCTCGTATTTTGTTTGAGGCAACGCGAGGGTCGGCGGAAATCCTGCCTGCGACGTTACGCGCGTTCATGTCTTGCACACGAAACGCTCAGAATGATCAAGCATCGTATCCGTTTTAGCTGCGGAACCGCGTCCGTTTGTAGCTGTGGAATCGTCATTCTGTCATTCGAGGTAAATCGTGGGAGGTTACTATCAACTCCGTTCAAACACCCGCGGTCACTCGTGTCCACATCATGATGTTCAAGCTGCGTTGTGCGGTGCACAATATGGCATCAAATCTTCGTAGGGTGAAGTCGCTCCATCGCTTTGCGGGCATAAGAGTCGGAAAGTCGGCGGGAATGATACGCATCCGCCGTGCGTCCATAAAGTATCGAGCGGCTCGGACCGTAACCTCTAAGTGCAAGACTCATCTGACGCCGAAGAGCTATGGTCGGATGGTGGCGACAGCGTGAAGACAAGGCGGTGTGGCGTGAGTGTCGGAGTTTCCATTTCTGCATGGCGGATCCGCGCTGACCGAGGATAACGTCTTCCGGTTGGCCCAGCGAAGAAGCTTTGCAGAGTTTGGTAACCGCGATTTGGCGTCAGGCCACGCGAGCCGCCTTGCGTGGATAATCGAGGTGGAGGTGGTGCGGTTCCGCGCCCCGCCAAGCCGATCGCCAAGTTCGTATGTCTGGGAGTCCGTGCCTGCCAACAGCTTCGAAGTTCCGTGCCCGTTAACAGGAGAACGCCCGTGCCCTTGACACGCCGTGAACTCGTCCGCAGCACCGCGCTCGCAACCCTTTTTCCTGCGCTCGAAACACTGACAGGAATGCGAGACTGGGCCGCGGCCAAGCCCGCGTCAGATGGGGGCGGCAGTCAGCAAGCCTTCCGACACGGCTCTTCACTGTTCGGTGATCTCAAATATCCCGCGGATTTCAAGCAGTTCGACTATGTCAATGCGGAGGCGCCGAAGGGCGGCGTGGTGCGCCAGGCCGCGCTCGGCATGTTCGACAACTTCAATATCGTCTGCTCGGGTGTGAAGGGCGCGCTCGCCGCCGGCATCGAATATCTATATGATCCGCTGCTGACGCCGGCGCTCGATGAGATGTCGGCAGCTTACGGGCTCATCGCCGAGAGCGTGAGCTATCCCGAAGATTACACATCCGTCACCTTTCGCTTGCGGCCGGAGGCGCGCTGGCACGACGGCAAACCGATATCGGTGCAGGATGTGATCTTCACCTTCGAAGCGCTGCGCAAGCACCATCCGCAGCTCGCTGCCTATTTTCGCAACGTCGTGTCGGCGACACAGACTGGCGAGCACGAGGTCCGGTTCGACTGCGACCAACCCGGCAATCGCGAATTGCCGCAGATGGTCGGCCAGCTCAGAGTCCTTCCGAAGCATTGGTGGGAGGGCCTCGACAGCAAGGGCAACAAGCGCGATGTCGCCGATACCTCGCTCGAGGTGCCGTTGGCGGGCGGGCCCTACCGCCTGAAGGGGTTCCACGCCGGCCGGTCCGTCAGCTATGGGCGCGTTCCGGATTACTGGGGCAAGGACCTGCCGGTGAATGTCGGGCGCAATAACTTCGATGAGATCCGCTTCGAGTATTTTCGCGATATCACGGTCGCGATGGAGGCTTTCAAGGCGAACCAGTTGGACTGGCGCACCGAACGCAGCGCCAAGAGCTGGGCGAAGGCCTACGACTTCGAGGCGGTGCAAGACAAGCAGGTGGTCCTTGAGGAGTTCCCGATCCGGAATGCGGGGATCATGCAGGGGTTCGCGTTCAACACAAGGCGCGACAAGTTCAACGATGCGCGGGTTCGGCAAGCGTTCAATTACGCCTTCGATTTCGAGGAGATGAACGCGCAGCTCTTTTACGGTCAGTACAAGCGGATCCAAAGCTATTTCGAGAGGACCGAACTCGCCTGCTTCGGTGTGCCGACCGGTCTCGAACTGGAGATCCTGGAAACGGTGCGCGGCCAGGTCCCGCCCGAACTGTTCACCAAGCCGTACAAAAATCCGGTCAATGGCAACGCGGAGGCGGTGCGCCGCAATCTGCACAAGGCGACCGCGCTCCTGCGCGAAGCGGGCTACGAGGTCAAAGATCAGAAACTGCTCAACGTGAAGTCGGGCGAGCCCTTCACCGTCGAGCTCCTCGCCCCCGAGCCCAACACTGCACGATTCATGCTGTTTTATCAGCCCTCGCTCGAGCGGCTCGGCATGACCGTGACCGTGCGCACCGTAGACAGGGCGCAGTTCCAGAACCGTCTGCGTCAGTGGGATTTCGACATCATCACCGGCGTGTGGCCGCAAACGCTGTCGCCGGGCAACGAGCAGCGCGTCTATTGGGGCTCGCAGGCGGCCGATCAGCCGGGATCGCGCAATCTGATCGGCATCAAGAATCCGGCGGTCGACGCGCTCATCGAACGCGTGGTCCTTGCCAAGAGTCGGTCCGAGTTCGTGGCCGCGACCCGCGCGCTTGATCGCGTGTTACTGTGGAATCACTATGTCGTGCCGCAATGGACGCTCGACAAAGTGCGAAGCGCCCGTTGGGACCGGTTCGGCCGGCCCGACACGATGCCGGAATATGGCATGGCGACATTCCCGTCTATCTGGTGGTGGGACGACGCGAAAGCCGCCAAACTGGCCGACCGGAGATGATCGATTTCAGGTTGTCCATCGCAGCCGCAAGCGGACGCACCGTCGTCCCCTTGCCGCGGCGCCGATGCTCGGATCCCGCTTTCCCTCGCCGCCGCATGCCGGTCGCGCGAGGCGCGCCGGATGTAACCGCCTGCGGCGACGGTTCATTGCGGTGGTTCCGAACGCTCTGGCATCCCCTGTACCTGCGTGATAGTGTCCGACGCGGGAGCGTGCGTTGCACAAGCAGTAATCAAGACTCTGTTAAACAAACTCAATTGATTGCTGCACCAATTCGATCGGCCGATTAAGTATAGAGTTCGCGGAACAAGGAAGGATTCCCTATGTCAGAGGACGTGACCGAGTCTGCAACAGAGGAAAAGAAAGAGTCGGTGCAAGCTACCCCTGATACTGAGCAAGCGGCCACTGCGACTGCCACTACTACGGACTCGACCGAACTCAGTGACGAGCGGCGCGACCAGCTCGCTGCCCAAGTGGTCGATCGGTTTGCTTTGTATTCGGGAGCCGCCGGACTGATCCCGCTGCCGGTCGCCGATATCGCCGCGGTCGCCGGTGTCCAGCTTCAGATGTTGCGTCGCTTGTCGAAGATCTACACCGTTCCCTTCTCCGAAAACCGCGGCAAATCGATCATCGCAAGCCTGTTGGGCGCTTTGATCCCGGCCAGCACCTCGACCTCGACCGCGATGGGTGTCGGCAGCATGGTGAAAGGACTGCCGGGTATCGGCACGACCATCGGCGTGATCTCGATGCCGGTGTTTTCCGCAGCCGCCACTTTCGTGATCGGAAAAGTATTTATCCAACACTTTGCATCGGGCGGAACGCTGCTCGATTTCAATCCGCCCGATTATCGCGAGTTCATCAAGGCGCATCGCGAGAAGTTGGGCGTCAAGTCGACCGAACCGCCGGCGCCGGAGCCAAGCCCGACGCCACCGGACGGGTCGAACAAAGAGGCCTCGGCAACAGGCCACTGATGCGTGGATGCGGTCGTCGCGCGGCGGACAAGGTCGGCGCCGCGCGGACGCGATGGAGAGGAAACATGCGGTAATGCTGGAAGCGATCGTTATCATCGTCTACCTGGCGTTCTGCATCCTTGTCGCGCTGTGCGGCTGCCAGCGACGCATCGGATTTACCGGCACTTTTCTTCTTTCGCTTTTTTTTACTCCGATTGTCGTGCTTATCTTTCTGCTCCTGACCGCGCCATCGCAGCGCGCCGACCGGGCGCGCAACGCGCAAAGCAATTGAGCGCGCGCGCCACCAGCTCGTTCATCGTGGCGAGAAGCGCCGTGCCTTCGGTCTAAGCGGACCCCGCCGTCAAATGACCTTTTTCGATCTCGTCCGCACTGAAATGCAGGGGTCCTTGAGGCGGCTGCTCTTTGTCGCCGCCATCGGGGGCATGAGCGGAGGCGCGATTCTCGCAGGCATCATCACCGGCGCGCAGGCCGCCGACCGCGGGAGCCCAAGCCTCTGGTCGGCTGCTCTTTTCATTGTTGCTTTGCTGCTGTTCATCCAGACCCAACACTATATCTTGATTACGACAACCGCCGAGATACAAGCGATCATCCATCGATTGCGGGTGCGCTTGATGGACTATGTGCGGCATTCGGAATTGCTGCCGCTGGACGCGATCGGGCGGGCGGAGATCGTCGGGGCCATCACGCGAGAAACGGCGACACTCACACAGGCCAGCAACACCGTCCCCTTCGCGGTGCAAGGCGGATTGTTGATCTTCTTTGTCGCGATCTATGTGGCCTATACCTCGCTCATCGCCTTTGCCCTCGCGATTTTGATCGTCGGCGCCGGCGCCGGCATGTTCTATGCCAGGAACAAGCAACTCGCCGTCGAGAACCTCGAAGCCTCCAAGCTGGAGAACCGTCTCTATGACCGGCTGTCCGATCTGCTCGACGGCTTCAAGGAGGTCAGACTGAACAACGCGCGCAGCGAGGACCTTTATGACGATATCGTCGAGGTCTCGCGCGCGGCCGCCAATGTCAAGATTCGGGCGCAGAGCGAGACCTACAAGCGTATGGTGCTGCTGCAGAGCTCGCTCTATACTTTGCTCGGCGCCGTCGTGTTTGCCGTGCCTGTATTGAGCGGGGCTTTGGAGCCGGGCTCCATCACCAAGACGGTGACAGCCCTTGTCTTCATTGTCGCGGCTGTGTTCGGCCTCGTTCAGTCGATCCCGATCCTGGCGGCGGCGAACCAGGCTGCCGACAACATCCAGCGGCTGGAAAACAAGCTCATCGAAACCGTATCCGCCGCCGACGTCGCCGGCACCGAGGGGCGCAAGCGGTTCGAGACGATCGAGATGCGCAACGTTCAGTTCAGCTATGTCGACAAGTGGTCCGATACCTATTTCAAGGTCGGACCGGTCGACTTCACCTTGCGCGCCGGCGAACTGGTTTTCATCACCGGCGGCAACGGCTCCGGCAAGTCGACTTTCATGAAGCTGCTAGCCGGGCTTTTCATTCCGGAGTCGGGCCAGATCACCTTCGACGGGGTGCTGGTCACCGACCGGACTCGCCAAACCTATCGCGAGCTGATCGCCGCCATATTTCCCGACTTCCACATTTTCCAGAAGCTCTACGGTATTACCGATCCGAACTCTGATGAAATCGATCGTCTGCTTGCGGAATACGGACTGCTCGACAAGACCGGCGTTGTCGATGGCGAGTTCCGCACCGTCGACCTGTCGAGCGGTCAGCGCAAGCGCCTGGCGCTCATCGTCGCCCTGCTTGAGAAGCGCCCGATTTTGCTGCTCGACGAATGGGCCTCGGATCAGGATCCCGAGTTCCGACGCAAGTTTTACTATGATTTACTGCCCGCATTGACGCAGGCCGGTGCGACAGTTGTAGCGATAACGCATGACGACCGCTATATCGACGAGGTGGACGTCCCTGCGCGCAGGCTTCGCATGGACGAAGGGCGCTTTGTGGGGCATCAACACGCGGAGAACGGCGGATGAGAACAAGAGCCGGATCGCTGAATGACCAGCCGCCTCCCACGATTTTCCGGGAGATCTTACGGCGCTTCGTCAATCGTTGGCTGCCGACCCTGGTGCTGCTGATGATGATCGCCACGCTGGTGGCGATCCTCCTCTATCCACGCATGGCGGTCACCGTCCCCAGCGGTGAGGTCGGCGTGCTGTGGAAGCGATTTGAAGGCGGCACCGTGCTGGACCCTCGCGAACTGAAGCAGGAGGGCCTCCACATCATCATGCCGTGGGACCGGCTCTACATCTACAATCTCAGGGTCCAGGCCCTGACGGAAACCTACGGCGCCATTTCCAGGGACGGCGTGAACATGGTCGCCGCGCTCAACACGCGCTATCGCCTCGCCCACGATTCGATTCCGACGCTCCACCAGGTGGTGGGACCGGACTACGAGAAGATCCTCGGACCGATGATCGCCAGCCTGATGCGTGAGGTCATCGCCGAATATACCGCCGAACAGGTCTATTCGACGGCGCGCCAGGAGATCCAAATCAAGATTCGCGAGCGCGCGCTCGAAAAGCTCGGCCATAAGATGATGGAGCGCGAGCTTCACGAGGCCTCGTACAATGTGGCGATGAGGGACACGGTCGTCCTTTACGACACGCTGCTGTTTGGCATCGAGCTGCCGGAATCGGTGGTCAACGCCATCAACCGCAAGGCTGAGCAATACTACATTGCCGAGGAATATAATTTCCGTTTGCTTCGCGAGACCAGGGAGTCCGAGCGCAAGCGGATCGAAGCCCAGGGCATCCGCGACTTCCAGACAATCGTCAGCAAGGGCATCTCGGATTCCTATCTGCGTTGGCGCGGCGTCGAGGCGACGTTGCAGCTCGCCCAGTCGACGAATTCCAAGGTCGTGATCATCGGCGGCGGCAAAGACGGCTTGCCGATCATCCTCGGCAATGTCGATTCTCCACCTGCCACCGCGCCGCAGACCGCGCCCGAGCCGAAGAACGGCGCGGAATCCGCTCATGTCACGCCGGCCGCGGAGACGGGCACACCGCTGGAGAGGACTCCGGCCGGCAACCTCGCAACACCGACCGAGAGGTTGCCCGCGGCTGAAGAAACGACAGGGTCGGGCCACGCATCGACCGATCAAGCAACGGATGACACGACGAAGCGCGCCAACACCGACACGACCGCGTCGGACTCCGGATCCATGATCCCGTTCGGCTTGTCCGACATCGCCGCCTATTATCTGGGGATGACAAGCCCGGTGGCGTCCAAGGCCGACGCCGAACCAAAACAATCACCGCCGGACAAGGCGACAAATCCGCAGCACTGGCCGGCCGGCGCCGGAGTGCAGTAAGCGGTTTTCCGGGGAACAACAGTGCCTCTCCCCGCTTGCGGGGAGAGGTCGACGCGCGAAGCGCGGCGGGTGAGGGGGGCGCCAGCTCGCGCCAAAAGGAAGAAGGCCCCTCATCCGGCTCGCGGCAAGAGCCGCTTGCCACCTTCTCCCCGCAAGCGGGGAGAAGGCAATGATCTTGCCGGTGGCGCTGCGCGCCTAACCCACCCTACAAGGCTTAGCTATTGTCCACCCAAGGACGAGCCGAAGAGCTAGAGCATGATCCCGAAAAGTTGGCAGACTTTTCGGACAAGATCATGCGACAAAACAAAGAGAAAGAGGGCGCGATCGATTCAATCTGAATGGATCGCCCCGAGCAGTTACGGGGCCGCGTTCTTGGTGACGAGGCCGACGATCAGCGGGCCCCACAGCGTCAGGAACACATTGGCGACGGCATAGGTGACGGTAAACGATACCACCGGGGTGGCATTGCCGGCCTTGGAGAGCAATGCTGCGAAGGCGGGATTGGCGCTGCGCCCCCCCACCAGGCAGCCGAGCGCCTCGATCGGGTTCTTGATGCGCAGGACATAGTAGGAGAACGGAAACACGAGAAGCTGCGGCACCAAGGTGACGAAGACGCCGAGGAAGAACAGTGTCAGGCCATATTGTTCCAGCGTTACCAATGCCTGCGGTCCGGCGGTTAAGCCGACCGCACCGACAAAGACGGCGAGACCGAAATCGCGAAGATAGTTCGAAGCGCCCATCGGCATCGCCGCAAAGGCCGGATGCACGCTGCGCAGCCAGCCGAAGAACAGGCCCGACAGCAAGC
>JANQIP010000267.1 GCA_028282095.1 Xanthobacteraceae bacterium
ATTTCAGCTTTCTGTGCTTTCGCGGGAGTAGTGAGCGTAGGGTGGGCATGCGGAGCATGCCCACCGCGTGCCGTTCCGGCTCGATCGCGTGGGCTCGGCGCGCCGCGGGCGCGCCTTTGCCCACCCTACGGCTTTCGAGGTGTTTTTCTGAATTTCAGCTTTCTGTGCTTTCACGGGAGTAGACGGGTTCAAGCCATTCCGAACGGAATTCGTTTCAAGAGGCGAGATGGGACAGTCTCAAAAAGCCGGAGCGGTTCGGCGGAACACGAGATAGCAGGGGCGCCGGCCGGCGCGGATCGCCTTTTCCTCATAGCGGGTGCGGGCATAGCCGGGCCAGGGCGAGCGCCAGTCCTCGGCGTGCTCGGCCGTCCAGACGAAATGCGGCGAGCGCATCAGCCGCTCAAGCGTCCAGGCGGCATAATCCGGCCAATCGGTTGCAAAGCGCAACTCGCCACCCGACGCGAGCACACGGGCGAGCGCGGTAATGCGCTCGTCCTGGATGAAGCGGCGCTTCCAATGCCGCCGTTTCGGCCAGGGGTCGGGGTAGAGCAGGTCGATGCGCGCGAGCACGGCGTCGGGAAGCCAAGCGATCACCTCATCGGCCTCGCCGAAATGCAGCCGGACATTGGCAAGGCCCTGCGCCGCGATCAGGCCGAGGGCGCGCGCCATGCCGTTGACGAAAGGCTCGCAGCCGATGAAGCCGGAATTCGGATTTGCAGCCGCTTCGGCCACCAGATGCTCGCCGCCGCCGAAGCCGATCTCCAGGCGTACGGACGTGACCGGCGGCTCAAACAGCGAAGTCGGCCGGGCCGGTGCCGGATGGCGGAGATCGAGAGCAAGATGCGGGAGCGCCGTCTGGATCAGGTTCGTCTGGTGCGGGCGCAACGGGCGTCCCTGACGCCGGCCGAAGAATGTGCGCCGATGATCGGCGGTGTTGCTCAATTCAACGAGCCTCGTGAAAGACGGCATGCCCCGGCGAGCATAGAGGCTCAGGCCTTCGACAGGTGGCACGCCGCTTGCGTGCCACAGGCCCGCCGGTGCTGCCGATCGACCAAATTGAGCAAGGTGGCCACCGTGATCGAGCCGAGCGTTGCCCGCGCATTGCCGTCGATCTCGCCGAGGACTTGCCGCAATGCCGCGCCTTCGGGCGTGGTTGCGCCGGGCGCGACCTCATCCTCGCGCGCACCCAGATTCTCAAACAGCTCGATGATGTCGAGCATCGTCGTGCGTTTCTTGTTGCCGACGAACTGATAGCCGCCCCCCGCGCCGCGCGCCGAGCGTACGAGACCGGCGCGCCCGAGCATATGCATCACCTTGGCCAGGTGGTGACTGGATATGCCGTATTTCTCACCGATTTCGGCGACGGAAAGCTGGCGCTCGGGGTTCGCGGCAAGCTCGAGCACGGCAAAGATGGCAAGGCGACTGGCGATCTGCAGGTTCATCGGGCGTCCCCATGTCCTCTCGGGCCTCGGAGAGGCCGCGGCATCCCCGTGTCCTCAGGTCAGGTCCTTCTCAAGCTGAATATACGGACCCGCCATCATCCCTTCGCCACGAAAGAACAGCGAATGCAACTGGTTATCCCGCGCGACCATGGTGCGCATCTTGGCCATTCCCGCCTGCCTGAACCGCTCCGAAATGGCGACAAAGAGCTTTTCGCCGATGCCATGCAGCCGCGCCTGCGGGTCGACCGACAAGGCGAACACCCAGCCGCACGGCTCCGAACCGAACTCCCAGGCCCGAATCTCGCCGATGATAAATCCAAGGATGTGAACATCCTTCCCCTCGGCCGGCACCGCCACCAGAAAAAAGCGCTCGCTCGGCCGGCGCCGGCCATAGCGCTCAAAAGCCTGCTCCCAGTAATCGGGCTTGGCGAGGCCCGTGATCGCCTGGTCGAGCGCAATGACATGAGGCACATCGACCGCGCGCACCGGGCGGATCATCAGCCCCGCTTTGCCTTCGCTTTCTGTTTCCTCGTCGGCCGTCATCTGCGTGACCCGAGGTTGATCGACGAACGAGGCCACCGCCAACCGGCCGCGCGCGCCTGCATTGGCGTTCCAACCGCGTCTGCCATGTTCTCGCCCTGGTTCCGGTCGGCTCTTGGGCAATCGGAAATTGCCTCCACACTATGACAAAAACAGGCATTCAGGTACGAATTTAAATAGGTAAATGCGTTCCAAAATGCTACTTTAAATTCTCGCGGTGATCACGGGTCGCACTTGATTTAGCGTAAGACCGCCGCTGAGATGTTGGCTATCCCACGAAGTCGCCGTCAAGAGCGTGCGTGCGGGAGAGGGAGGAAGGTCGATGGCGATGCAGCCCTTGGTGCTCGACAAGCAGCTCGTGCGGCTCAAGCTCAATGGTCGCTGGCGCGAAGACGCTGTCGCCGACAACCAGCTCCTGATTGACTATCTTCGGGATGTAGCGCGCCTGACCGGCACCAAGGCCGGCTGTGACGGCGGGGAATGCGGCGCCTGCACCGTGCTCGTCGATAGCGATCCGGTGCTGTCCTGCCTGACGCTGGCCGTGCGCTGCGCGGACCGTTCGGTCGAAACCATCGAGGGCCTTGCGACCCATGGAAGGGTCAGTGCGCTCCAGCGTGAATTCCATGAGAAGCTCGGCACCCAGTGCGGCTACTGCACGCCCGGCATGATCATGGCGGCCGAAGCGCTGCTGCGGCGCAATCCCGATCCAAGTGAAGGCGAGATTCGCACGGCGCTGTCCGGCAATTTGTGCCGCTGCACCGGCTATGTGAAGATCATCGATTCGGTGCAGGCCGCCGCGGGGGCCGTGCGATGAGCGACAGCACCATTCAGGTCGAGGCCGGCCGGCCGCGCGTTCCGCTCATCGACGGGATCGAGAAGGTCACCGGAACGGCGCAGTACACCGCCGATCTCGATCATGCCGATGCGCTGGTCGGCCGCATCTTCCGCAGCCCGGTCAGCCATGGCGAGATCGTGCGGCTCGATGTGTCGAAGGCGCGCGCGCTCGATGGCGTCCTCGCCGTTGTCACCGGCGAGGACTGTCCCCACACCTATGGCGTCCTGCCGGTCGCGATGAACGAGTATCCGCTCGCGCGTGACAAGGTGCGCTATCGCGGCGAGCCGGTCGCGGCCGTGGCGGCGGAAGACGCCGAAACCGCGCAACGCGCGCTCGACCTCATCGAGTTCGAGGTGCGCGAGCTGCCCGCCTATTACACTGCAGAGGCCGCCCGCGCGGGCGATGCGGTGCTCATCCATGACGACAAGCCGGGCAATTTCGAACGCCGCGTGCACCATGTCTTTGGCGACGTCGCCCAGGGCTTGGCCGCTGCCGACCTCGTGCGCGAGACGACGATCGACTGCGCCGAGGTGAACCATGGGCAGATCGAGCCGCATGCGGCGCTCGCGCAATTCGATCCGTTCACCGGCCGGCTGACCATGCGCAGCGTCTCGCAGGTCACCTACTACCTGCATCTGATGCTCGCGCGCTGCCTGGAGATGGAGGAGTCGCGTATCCGCATCATCAAGCCGTTTGTCGGCGGCGGTTTCGGCGCGCGCGTCGAGGTCCTCAATTTCGAGATCGTTACCGCGCTGCTCGCCCGCGCCGTGCAGGGCAAGGTGATGATGGAGCTCACGCGCGAGGAGACCTTCCTCACCCATCGCGCCCGGCCGCAGACCACGGTGCGGATCAAGCTCGGCATGACCAAGGACGGCCGCATGACCGCCTGCGAGGCCGAAGTGGTGCAGCGCGGCGGCGCCTATGCCGGCTACGGCATCGTCACCATCCTCTATGCCGGAGCGCTTGTGCACGGCCTCTATGACATTCCGGCGATCCAATATGACGGCTATCGCGTCTATGCCAATCTGCCGCCGTGCGGGGCGATGCGCGGGCATGGCAGCGTCGATATGCGGCACACATTCGAGGTGCTGGTCGACCGCATGGCGCGCGAGCTCAAGCTCGATCCGTTCGCAGTGCGCCGCAAGAATCTGCTCAAGGCGCCGACCTGCACCGCCAACGGCCTCACGATCAACAGCTATGGCCTTGCCGAGTGCCTCGATCGCGTGGAGCGTGCGAGCGGATGGCGCGAGCGGATCGGCAGGCTGCCGCCCGGCAAGGGCCTCGGCATGGCCTGCTCGCATTATGTGAGCGGCGCCGCCAAGCCCATCCACTGGACCGGCGAGCCGCATGCGACCGTCAATGTCAAGGTCGACTTCGACGGCGGCGTGACGGCGCTCACCGGCGCCGCCGATATCGGCCAGGGCTCCTCCACCATCGTGGCGATTGCGGTCGCCGATACGCTCGGCGTTCCGCTCGAACGGGTGCGGGTCATTGCCGCCGACAGCGCGATCACGCCCAAGGACAACGGGGCCTATTCCTCGCGCATCACTTACATGGTCGGCAATGCCGCGATCGATGCGGCGAAGAATCTGAAGGAGCGGCTCGTTGCCGCCGCCGCGCGCAAGCTCGAAGCGCTGCCGGAGGATGTCGCGTGCGAGGGCGATATGTTCCGGGTGGGTCACGGCGAGCAGTCGGCGCTCACCTTCGATGAGGTGGTGCGCGAAGCGCTCGTCAACGAAGGCACGATCACGGTGAAGGGCACGTTCACCTGTCCGCCGGACATGCAGGGCGGCAAGCATAAAGGCGGGGCGGTCGGCTCCACAATGGGCTTTAGCTATGCCGCGCAGGTGATCGAGGTCAGCGTCGACGAGGATACCGGCATGATCTCGGTCGACAAGATCTGGGTCGCGCTCGATTGCGGCCGCGCCATCAACCCGCTCGCGGTCGAGGGCCAGATCGAAGGCTCGGTGTGGATGGGCCTCGGCCAGGCGATGAGCGAGGAGACGCGCTATCTCGACGGCCTGCCCGCGCATGCGAGCATGCTCGAATACCGCATTGCGACCAGCGCGGAGTCGCCGCCGATCGAAACGCACATCGTCGAGAGCATCGATCCCAACGGCCCGTTCGGCGCCAAGGAGGCGAGCGAGGGGGCGCTCGCGAGCGCACCGCCTGCGCTCGTCAACGCCATCGCCAATGCGCTCGGGATCGATCTCGATGAGTTGCCGGTGACGCCCGACCGCGTGGTCGAGGCGATGGTCGAGCGCCGCCGCCGCGACCGCCTTGAGGATTTGAGAAAGGCCGCGTCATGAGCGAGCTTGCGCCATTGCGGGTCGCACGTCCGCGTGATGTCGAAGCCGCGGTCGCGCTTAGACGAGCCGAAAACCAGAGCCGCTACATCGCCGGTGGCACCGACCTCATCGTCAATATGCGTCGCGGCATCCGCCGGCCCAAGCTCCTGATCGACCTGACCGGAGTCGAGGAGCTGGGCGATGTGTCCGTTACGCAGCGCGGCGTGCGCATCGGCGCCGCCGTGACGCTCGCGCAGCTCGCCGCCGAGCCGGATGTTTCGACCCGCTACCGTGCGGCCGCCGAAGCGGCCGAGGCGATCGCCGGACCCGGCCACCGCAGCGTGGCGACGGTCGGCGGCAATCTGTGCCTCGATACCCGCTGCATCTATTACAATCAGAGCGAATGGTGGCGTCGTGCCAACCATTACTGTCTCAAGCATGCCGGCACGGTCTGCCATGTGGCGCCGCAGGGAAAGCGTTGTCACGCCGCCTATAGCGGCGATCTTGCGCCGGCCCTGATGGTGCTCGGCGCCGAGATCGAGATCGCCGGCCCGGACGGGCATCGCCGCATCCCGCTCGCCGATCTCTATGCGGATAATGGCCGCGCCCATCTCAAGCTCATGCCCGGCGAGCTATTGCTGTGCGTGCACCTTCCCGCCGCCGCGCCGCCTTCAACTTACGCCAAGGTGCGGCTGCGCGGAGCGATCGACTTTCCGCTCGCCGGCGTTGCCGTCAGCCTTGCGATGGCGGATGGCACCGTGGCGGCGCTACGCGTCGGCCTGACCGGAACGAATCCGCGGCCGTTTCTGCTTGCCGAGACCGAGAGCTTTGTTGGCCGTCCGCTGGATGCCGATGCGCTCGCGCGCCTCGACAAGTTGGTGCAGAAACAGGTGCAGCCGATGCGCACGACGCTTGCGTCAGCCAACTATCGCCGGCTTGCCGCTGCGGCGCTCGCCCGCCGCCTTGCCGCCCGGCTCGCCGGAATTTAATCAGGCCAAATTAAATCTTGGACTTGATCTGGGGACCGGAGACGATCCATCCTCTGCATTGTGGCAGTTCCTACAACTTAAGAGCGAATAGGGAGCCAGATGATGGATTGCGACTGTCAATCGCCCGACGGTGAACGCGTCTGGACCACGGAGGACGGCGTGCATCTTGACGTTCGCGGCCTTGAGTGCCCGGGACCGAAAGTGCAGACGCTGAGCTTCATCGAGCGCGACGACGTCGGCAATGTCATCATCGTGCATCTCGATCACGAGCCGATCCACCTTTATCCCGAGCTCGACGAGCGCGGCTGGAGCCACGAACTCGTCTCTTCGAACTGCGGCGATCCGAGCTGCGAGGAGGATGTGCGCCTGCGCCTCGTGCGGCTGCGGGCATAGCACTCGAGTTCCCGGCGTCGTTTGTCCGTTCGTCCCCGCGCAAAGCGGGGACCCAGCGTATTGCTGTCCAGACCGGGTTCCCGCTTTCGCGGGAACGAACGGAAGATAGCCGAAGCGACTCCTTCACCCTCGGAGCACGAATCTCGGCCACGGCATCGTCCGGCACCGAACCGATCCGCTGGAAACAGTGTCAGCCGCGCAGCGTGCCGCCGGTTCGTTTCGAGACCTCGGCGATGATCTTCTGCGCGACCGCCTCGATCTCTTCGTCGGTCAGGGTCTTCTCGCGTGGCTGCAGGGTCACCGCGATGGCGATCGACTTCTTGTCGGGGTCGATGCCCGTTCCCTCGTAGACATCGAACACATCGACGCCTGCAATCAGCTTGTGCTCGGCGCGATGCGCCGCATGCACCACATCGTTCGCGTTCACCGCGCGATCGACGATGAAGGCGAAGTCGCGCGTGACCGGTTGGAACGGCGACAATTCGAGCGGCGGCTTTGCCCGCGTCGCCTTTGCCCTGTGCTCGGGGATGCGGTCGAGGATCACCTCGAAGGCAACCAGCGGACCTTCGAGGTCGAGCGCATCGAGCGTGCGCGGATGCACTTCGCCGAAATGGCCGATCACGTTCTGCGGGCCGATCTGGATGGTGCCGGACCGCCCCGGATGCAGCCAGGCCGGCCCGCCGGATACGACCTGCAGGGCAAGCACCGGCGCGCCTGCAGCCGCCAGCACGGCGAGCGCATCCGCCTTGGCATCAAAGGCGTCGACGCTTTTGGCGTTGCTCGACCAATGGCGGCCCGCACCGAAAGGCCTTGCGAGTGCCCGGCGCACGCCGCCTGCGGCGATGAGCTGATCCTCCGGCCGGTCGCCCTTGAACACCTGGCCGACTTCGAACAAAGCGACGTCGGGAAAGCCGCGATCGGCATTGCGCTGCGCGGCGGCGGCAAGGCCGGGCACGAGGCTCGGTCGCATATCCGACAATTCGGCCGCGATCGGATTGGCGAGCACGAGCTCCGGCGCGCCGCCGCCGAACAGCTCGGCCTCTTTCCTCGCAACGAAGGACCAGGTGACCGCCTCGGTGAGCCCACGCGCGGCAAGGGCGCGCTTGGCCTTGCGGGTGCGCTGCTGGATCGGGGTGAGCACGGCTTTGCGCCCGCTGTCGCCGCGCTCGAACGGGGTCAGCGGCACGCGGTCGACGCCGAGAATGCGCACCAGTTCCTCGACGAGGTCGGCCTTCCCGTGGACGTCCGGGCGCCACGACGGCACGGCGACCTTCAGGGTCTTGCCTTGGCCGGTGACATGGAAGCCGAGCCGCATGAGCACGCGCTTGACCTCGGTTGGGCGCGCATTGAGCCCGGCCAAGCGGCTGAGCATGTCGAGCGGAAAGTCGATCATGCGATCTGGGCTCGGAACTTCGCCCGCGACCACGATGTCCGAGGGCTTGCCGCCGCACAGGTCGAGCACCATGCGCGTTGCAAGCTCAAGGCCGGGGACGGTGAAAGCAGGATCGACTCCGCGCTCGAAGCGGTAGCGTGCATCGGAGCTGACGCCGAGCTTGCGGCCGGTGAGCGCGATATTGATGTCGTCCCACAGCGCCGATTCGATCAGCACGTCGGTCGTCGTCTCCGAGCAGCCGGTGGTCTCGCCGCCCATGATGCCGGCGAGCGACTCGACGCCCTCGTCATCGGCGATCACGCACATCGTGGGATCGAGCGCATAGGTCTTGCCGTCGAGGGCGAGCAGCGTTTCGCCGTCGCGCGCGCGGCGCACGGTGAGGTTCCCGCGCACTTTCGCGGCATCGAACACATGCAGCGGGCGGGCGCGGTCGAAGGTGATGAAATTGGTGATGTCGACGAGCCGGTTGATCGGCCGCAGCCCGATCGCCATCAGCTCGCGCTGCAGCCAATCGGGCGACGGCCCGTTGCGCACGCCGCGCACCAGGCGCAGCGCGAAGGCCGGGCAAAGCGAGGGCGTATCGCCGAAATCGAGCTTGACCGAGACGGGGCAGGGGAACCCGCCCTTTACCGGCTTGATCGCCGGGTCCTTGAACGTGCCCATGTCGGCGGCGAAGAGATCGCGCGCAATGCCGTGCACGCCGGCGCAGTCGGGCCGGTTCGGCGTGAGCCCGATCTCGATCACGGGGTCGTCGAGCTTCGCCCATTCGGCGTAGCGCGCGCCGACCGGCGCATCTTCGGGAAGCTCGATGATGCCCTCGTGGTCTTCGGAGATCTGCAGTTCCGCCCCCGAGCACAGCATGCCATGGCTTTCGACGCCACGGATCGTGCCGACGGACAGCGTCATCGCCTTGCCGGGGATGAAGGTGCCGGGCGGCGAGAACACGCCCTTCATGCCGGTGCGCGCATTGGGCGCCCCGCACACGACCTGGACCGGCGCGCCGGTGCCGGTCTCGACCATACAAACGCGCAGCCGGTCGGCATTCGGATGCTGCTCGGCGGAGATCACATGGGCGATCGTGAACGAGGCGAGCGCTTTGCCCCGGTCCTCGACGCTCTCCACTTCGAGACCGATCATGGTCAGCTTGTCGACGAGTACGTCCAGCGGCTCGTCGGTGTCGAGATGCTTTTTCAGCCAGGACAGGGTGAATTTCATGAGCCTTACTCGGCGATCGATTCACTACCAAGCGCGGGCGTTCTCTCGTCTCGCTCCGTTCCCATCTTGCGCGGCAGTACCTGGGAACATGTACGGGACGGGGCGCCTCAACGCTTTGCTCCCTCCCCCGCTTGCGGGGGAGGGCTGGGGAGGGGGCGTGCTGTGATCGCCGCCGCGATCGTTTCCAGAACGCCTTCGCGATTCGTCAAGACATCGAGATTACTGACGCGGAGCACACGATAGCCTCTAGCCTCGAAATAGGTGTCACGTCTCATGTCGTGCTTCTGACCCGCGTCTTCGAAATGCTGTCCACCGTCTATCTCCACGATCAGCCGGCACCGTTGGCAAACGAAGTCGACGATAAAGGGCCCGATTGGTGACTGTCGGCGAAACGCCAGACCTTGAAACCTGTGACCGCGTAACTCTGCCCACAGCTTCCGCTCGGCATCGGTCATGTTACGACGCAATGCCCTTGCGCGTCCGCGTTGCGATTCAGAAACCGGACGATGGGACACCTTGGTCATACCCCCCTCCCGGTCCGCTTTGCGCGGACCGGCTTCCCCCTCAAGGGGGGAGGCGAAACGCCGATCAGCGTGATCGCGATCAAGTGTTTGGGTAACACGTCAGTGCCGAGATGCTCCTTCAGCCAGGATAGGGTTGATCTCATTCTTCGACATCTCCCGCTTGGAGAGGCCGGCTGTGCTTGTCTTGAGCAGAAGGCTCAGGGAGGGAACCGCCGGACGAGTGCGCTGACATGTGAGCGTGCACTGCTGTGTTCCCTCCCCCCTTGAGGGGGAGGGTTAGGGAGGGGGGTGAGTCGTCCAGAACTGAGCACATTCTCGTTCGTAGAGCATTTTCAAGTCTTGACCTGACAGCCTTCGTCTTGCCTCCCGGTCCGCTTGGCGCGGACTCGCTTCCACCTCAAAGGAGGAGGCGAAACAGAACCGTTACCCACTCAATCCCCCCGCGAGGGTGGGGAAATCGAGCGGGCGGAAGCCGTAATAGGAGAGCCAGCGCATATCGGCTTCGAAGAAGGCGCGCAGGTCCGGCATGCCGTATTTCAGCATGGCGATGCGATCGATGCCGAGACCCCAGGCGAAGCCCTGATACTCCTCGGGATCGAGCCCGCAATTCCTCAGCACGTTCGGATGCACCATGCCGCAGCCGAGGATTTCCAGCCAGTCCTCGCCTTCGCCGAACCTGATCTCGCCCTTGTCGCGTCGGCACTGGATGTCGACTTCGAGCGAGGGTTCGGTGAACGGGAAGAACGAGGGCCGGAAGCGCATCTTCACATCGTCGACCTCGAAGAAGGCCTTGCAGAACTCGGCGAGAATCCACTTCAGATGGCCGAGATGCGAGCCTTTGTCGATCACCAGCCCTTCGACCTGGTGGAACATCGGCGTGTGGGTCTGGTCGGAGTCGCAGCGATAGGTGCGGCCGGGACAGATCACGCGGATCGGCGGCGCCTGGCTCAGCATGGTGCGCACCTGCACCGGCGAGGTGTGGGTCCGCAGCAGCATGCTTGAGCCGTCCGGCTTTTCCGGGAAGAAGAACGTGTCGTGCATGTCGCGCGCGGCATGCCCTTCCGGGAAATTGAGCCGGGTGAAATTGTAGTCATCGGTCTCGATATCGGGGCCCTCGGCGACCGCAAAACCCATATCGGCGAAGATCGCGGTCAGCTCGTCGATCACCTGGCTGATCGGATGGATGCGGCCGCGTTCGGCCGGGCTTTCGGGCAGCGGCAGCGTGACGTCGACGGTCTCGGTGTTGAGGCGCTCATCGAGCGCGAGATCCTTGAGCGTTTGCCGCCGCGCGGCGAGCGCGGTGCCGACGCGGTCCTTCAACCCGTTGATGAGCGGTCCCTGCTCGCGGCGTTCCTCCGGCGTCATCTTGCCGAGCGTTGCGAGCAGCGCCGACACGCTGCCTTTCTTGCCCAGCGCGGCAACGCGCACCTGCTCCAACGCCGCTTCGTCGGTGGCAGCGGTGACGGCGGCGAGAATGTCCTGTTCGAGCGTGTCGAGATCGGTCACGGCTCACTCCGGCATCAAGGCGAGATCGGTGTCGTGCGGCTTGCCGCCGGCCTGGGTCAATGCGATCGCTCAGGCGGCGAGCGCGGCCTTCGCCCTCTCGACGATCGCCTGGAACGCCGCCGGCTCGCGGATCGCAAGGTCGGAGAGCACCTTGCGGTCGATCGTGATGCCGGCCTTGCCGAGCCCGTCGATGAACCGGCTGTAGGGCAGGCCAAAGGGCCGGACGGCCGCATTGAGCCGCTGGATCCACAAAGCGCGGATGGTGCGCTTCTTGTTCTTGCGGTCGCGGTAGGCATATTGCTCCGCTTTGTCCACCGCCTGCTTGGCGACGCGGATGGTGTTCTTGCGCCGGCCAAAATAGCCTTTGGCGGCTTTCAGGACCTTCTTGTGCTTGGCGTGCGCGGTGACGCCCCGTTTGACGCGGGCCATGGCCGATCTCCTCAAAAAGCATGCAGGTTCATGAGCGAAGGCCGCGCGGACAACGCGGCCGGCAAGGCGATCAGCCGTTCGGCAGCCAGTATTTCTTGATCCGTTCGCCGTCGGTCTTGAACAGGATCTTGGTGCCGCGGTGGTCACGAATCTGCTTGGTCGAGCGCTTGATCATGCCATGGCGCTTGCCCGACTGGGCATACAGCACCTTGCCGGTGCCGGTGACCTTGAAGCGCTTTTTCGCGCCCGACTTGGTCTTGATCTTGGGCATTTTGCTCTTCTCCAAAAACCTGCGGCCGTACGGAACCTAATTCGCGGAGTGGCACCCACGATGAGACGAGCTCAAGCGTTGGTGCCGCACCGCCAGAGGGCTCCGGGGCGCGGTCGAATGCTCATGACTGAGCGGATTGCTGGCGAGCAGCGCCGCCGCCACGGCAGCCCTTGTTCGGCCGGGCGGCGGAAGGCCGGGTTTATCGCAGAGCCGGCGCAAAAAAGCAACTGGCATAGGCACATATGTCGCTTGTCCGGCGATTCTTGGCCGATTCTTGATTGCGTCAGGTCGCATAAACAAGGGCTGAGCGGCTCGATCGCCGCCATGGGCGGATTGCGAAGCGCTCCTGGTTTCTATGTATTTCTTTTTCTTCCAAAAGACGTTATCAGAAGGGCGCCGCCATCGATCATGGGCGCGACAGATTAATGCTGATCGGTGAACGGCATCGCTGAGGTTTTGACCCGGCCTTGAAACGTTGCGAGCGACGGATATATGCGACCGGCATGAGCGGTGCCCGCAAGCTTTACGTTAAATCCTATGGCTGCCAGATGAACGTCTACGATTCCCAGCGTATGACGGACGTGTTGGCGCGCGAGGGTTTTACTGAGACGGCGGAACAGGATGAGGCCGATCTCCTGATCCTCAATACCTGCCATATCCGCGAGAAGGCGGCGGAGAAAGTCTATTCGGAGCTCGGCCGCATCCGCCGGCTCAAGTCGCAGGCGGCAGGGGAGGGGCGGCAGGTGCTGGTCGCCGTGGCCGGCTGCGTCGCCCAGGCGGAAGGCGAGGAGATCATCCGTCGTGCACCCGTGGTCGATCTCGTTTTCGGCCCGCAGACCTATCATCGGCTGCCGGATCTCCTCGCGCGCGCGGAGCGCGGCGGCAAGGTCGTCGACACCGACTTTCCGGTCGAGGACAAGTTCGATCATCTCGCCCCGGCGCAGCCGGCGGCGCTGCGCGCGCGCGGCCCCAGCGCCTTCGTCACCGTGCAGGAAGGTTGCGACAAGTTCTGCACCTTCTGCGTCGTGCCCTACACGCGCGGGGCGGAGCTGTCGCGGCCGGTTGCCAAGATCATCGCCGAGGTTGAACGGCTGACCGAGGCCGGCGTGCGCGAAGTGCGGCTGATCGGACAGAACGTCAACGCCTATCACGGCGACGGGCCGGATGGCCGCCCCTGGTCGCTCGCGCAATTGCTGTTTCGCCTTGCCGAGATCCCCGACCTTGCACGGCTACGCTACACGACGAGTCATCCCTGTGACATGGGCGAGGACCTGATTGCCGCGCATCGCGACCTGCCCGCGCTGATGCCGCAGCTCCATCTTCCGGTGCAGTCGGGCTCCGACCGGATTCTCGCCGCGATGAACCGGCGCCACACCGGCGATGACTACCTCGCTGTCATTGAGAAGCTAAGGGCGGTGCGGCCGGACATTGCGCTGACCTCCGATTTCATCGTCGGCTTTCCCGGCGAGACGGAGGCCGATTTCCGCGCAACGCTCGCGCTGATCGACGAGGTCGGATATGCGGGGGCATTCTCCTTCAAGTATTCGCCGCGTCCCGGAACGCCGGCGGCGGCGCGCAACGATCAGGTGGCCGAGGCGGACAAGGTCGAGCGTCTGGCGCGGCTGCAGCAGGCGATCGACCGCGACGCCGCTTCCTTCAATGCCGGCCTGCGCGGGCGTACGCTCGACATCCTGTTCGAGAAGGAAGGCCGGCGCGACGGACAGCTCATCGGCCGCTCACCCTATCTTCAACCGGTCCAGGTCATGGCGCCGACATCATTGTTGAATGGAATCGCACCGGTCCGAATCACGGATCTCGGAACCAACAGTCTGTTCGGAACACTGGCGCGCTCGCCGCATTTGCATGACGACCGCCCGACGATCGCGAGCGCAGGACCCTGACCGCTTGTCCCGACGCCTCGCCGACACCCCGGCTTTGACCCCGCCGGCCGCCGATCCGGCGACGCAGGTCGTGCTCGCCTTCGACGACAATCGGCTCGCGTCCGCCCTGTTCGGCGAGTATGGGCAGAACCTCGCGCTGATCGAGCGCCGGCTCGGCGTCGTTGCCGACTCGCGCGGCAATCATGTCACGGTCGAGGGCTCGCGCGATGCCTGCGAGCAGGCGCGCCACGTGCTCGAAGGCCTCTACGAGCAGCTCGAGCGCGGACACGATCTGACCCAGGGCGATGTCGAAGGCGCGATCCGGCTTGCGATCGCGCAAGGCTCGCTGTTTGACTACGATCCGACCACGGCGCGGCCGAATTTCGAGGAGATCCACCTGCGCAAGCGGTTGGTGCGCGCCCGCACGCCGGCGCAGGACGCCTATATCCGCGCGCTGCGCCGGCACGCATTGGTGTTCGGCGCCGGCCCCGCCGGCACCGGCAAGACCTGGCTTGCGGTCGCCCATGCGGTCGCCTTGTTCGAACGAAAAGAGGTCGACCGCATTATCCTGTCGCGGCCCGCGGTCGAAGCGGGCGAACGGCTTGGATTCCTGCCCGGCGACATGCGCGAGAAAGTCGATCCTTATCTGCGGCCAATCTATGATGCACTGTTCGATCTCATGGATGCGCGCATCGTCGAACGCGCCTTGCAGGCCGGCGAGATCGAGATCGCGCCGCTTGCGTTTATGCGCGGCCGTACCCTTGCCAATGCGGCCATCATCCTCGACGAGGCGCAGAACACCACGTCGATGCAGATGAAAATGTTCCTCACCCGTCTCGGCGAGAATGCGCGCATGATCGTCAACGGCGATCCCAGCCAGGTCGACCTGCCGGCGGGCCAGACCTCGGGCCTGACCGAGGCCTTGCGCCTGCTCGCCGGCGTTGACGGCATCGGACGGGTGATGTTCACGGAGGCGGACGTGATCCGCCACGAACTGGTGTCGCGGATCGTCTCCGCCTATGACCGCGCGTCTTTCGCGCGCAAGCGTGAGCCAGGCGCATGATCCGTCCCGTACGTTCCGCGCGAAAGAGGCGTGCCACGCGATCGTCCCCGCCTTGCACGATCGACGTCATCGTCGAATCGCCGTTGTGGGGAACACGCGCGGAAGCCGAACCATGGGTCCGTCGCGCCGTCCTTGCCGCTCTGCCGGCGCGGCACGGCACCTGCGCGGTCACCGTCCTGCTCACCGTCGATCGGTCGATTCGCGCACTGAACGCCCGGTTCCGCGGGCGCGACATGCCGACCAATGTGCTATCATTTCCCGCGGCCCCCGGTTTGCCGCACCAAGCGGCCAGGAGCGAAGCGCCGATATTCCTTGGCGATATCGCGGTAGCGCTCGAAACGGCGAGGGCCGAAGCGGCCGTGGAAGGAAGGGAGTTCATTCACCACGTCACCCATCTTGTCGTCCATGGCGTTCTGCATTTGTTAGGCTATGATCACCAATCCGATGCGGAGGCGGAAGCAATGGAATCGCGTGAGCGGGCAATCCTGTCACAGCTCGGAATGCCCGATCCCTATTCCCTTCCTGGTCGCGAACAATTGCCTAGCGGAATATCGGCCGGCTTTTCGGCCGATACAGCAAGTAGCGGGAAGCGACGCAGCAGAACCCGCGTTATTCGAAACGGTTTACGCGCCGGAGCGCAGAATCGCGCCTGACCACAACCGCCATGCCTGAAGACCCCCCAAGTCGACTCGACTCGGTCGACCCGCCCGAGCACCGCAATCTGCCGGTTCCCCTGCCGCCGCAGGATTTTGAGCCGCGCACCAACGGCGACAACTGGCTGCATCGTCTGGCCCGCGCTTTGTTCGGATGGAAGGTCGGCTCGATGCGATCCGACATCGAGACTCTGCTCGAAGGCCGCCTGCTCGCCGACCCCGGATTCTCTCCGGAAGAACAGGCGATGCTCAAGAACATTCTCGGCCTGAGCGAGCGCCGGGTCGAGGATGTCATGGTTCCTCGCGCCGATATCGTCTCGGTCCATCAGGACATTGCGCTCGGAGAGCTGATGCGCGTGTTCGAGCAGGCCGGGCACTCGCGCCTCGTCGTCTATGACGACACGCTCGATGACCCCGTGGGATTCGTGCATATCCGCGACCTCATCGTGCAAATGACCGCGCAGGCGGCGGTCACGCCGGAGACCAAGGCCAAGCGCCGCAAGCGCTTTCCCGCCGACCTCGATCTCGGCGCGATCGATCTTGCGATGCCGCTCGCGCATGCGAAGATCACCCGCACGATCCTGTTCGCGCCGCCCTCGATGCCCACGCTCGACCTCCTCGCCAAGATGCAGGCGACGCGAATTCACCTCGCCCTGGTGATCGACGAATATGGCGGAACCGACGGCCTCGTCTCGATCGAGGATCTGGTCGAGCAGATCGTCGGCGAGATCGAAGACGAGCACGACGAGGAATCCGCCCACTCCGTGGTGCGCCAACCCGATGGATCTTACCTTGCCGATGCGCGCGCAACGCTCGACGATGTCGTCGCGACGGTCGGCGCCGAGTTCGACGTCGGCGAAGCCGCCGAGGAGGTCGATACCGTCGGCGGTTATCTTGTCACCCGGATCGGACGTGTGCCGGTGCGCGGCGAAATCGTTCCGGGCCCGGAGCCGTTCGAGATCGAAGTGCTCGATGCCGATCCGCGCCGGGTGAAGAAGGTCAAGATCTCCCGCAGCAAGACCGTCCAGCGCGGAAGCGAGCCGAGCCGCGAGCCGGAGCGGGAGGATGAGCGCGTCGTGCAGCCGCTCGAAGCTCGGCCCGCGGAGACGGCGCCGCCCGGTGAATCTGCCGCGTCGTCGCCCGTCGCGCTGCCTGCCCCGACGCGTCAGCCGTGATCGCGGCACGTATCGCCCAGCCGATCGTACTCGCCTGGGGATTGCGGCGCGCGTTGATCGCCTTTCTGGCCGGTGGCGCCTCGACACTCGCAATGCCGCCGCTCGACTTGTGGCCGGCCTTGTTCGTGACCTTCCCGGTGATGGTCTGGTTGATCGATGGCTCCGGCGTCGGCCGCTTCAATGGCGTTGCGGCCGCTGCCGGGGCCGGCTGGTGCTTCGGCTTCGGCTACTTCCTCTCCGGCCTCTACTGGATCGGAAATGCGTTCCTGGTCGATGCTCAGATCTTCGGCTGGCTGATGCCGTTCGCGGTGCTCGCGCTGCCGGCCGGACTCGCGCTGTTCACCGCCTTCGGGTTTGCGCTCGCCCGCCTCCTATGGACGGCGGGGCCGCCCCGCATTCTCACGCTCGCGGCTGCGCTGACCCTTGCCGAATGGCTGCGCGGGTCCATCCTCACGGGTTTCCCATGGAATGCCCTCGGCTACGCTCTGACCGGATCGCTGGCGCTTGCGCAGACGGCGGCTCTGGTCGGGCTGTGGGGCCTGACCTTCATCGCGGTCGCCGTGTTCGCAAGCCCTGCGGTGCTCGCCGATGATCGCGCGGATACGCGCCGGCCTTGGCTGCCACCGGCAGTCGCGCTTGCCGGGCTCGCCTTGCTTGCGGTCTACGGATCGGTGCGCCTCGCAACGACGCCGACCGATTATGTCGAAGGCGTCAGGCTGCGCGTCATGCAGCCGAACATCCCACAGGATCAGCGGTTCAACTACCGGGCAAAGTCCGAGGTCATGCGCCGTTACCTTGCCCTGTCGCAGCGCGCCAACGGTTCCGAAGCACCCGGGCTTGCCGGTGTCACGCATCTGATCTGGCCGGAATCGGCCTTCCCGTTCTTTTTGACCCGCGAGCCGGATGCGCTGGCCGCCATTGCCGGGCTGCTGTCGCCGGGCACGGTGCTGATCACCGGAGCCGCCCGTTACGCCGACGCCGCCTCCGGACCGGGCCGCATCCGCGCCTACAACTCGATCTATGTGATCGACCATGACGGGTCGATTCTCTCGGTCTACGACAAGGTCCGGCTGGTGCCTTTCGGCGAGTTCCTGCCGTTGCGCGGCGTTCTCGAACGGCTGGGGTTGCAACAGCTCGTGCGCGTGCCCGGCGGATTCTTGCCCGGGGAGCGCCGACGGCCGATCGAATCCCCGCGGGCTCCATCCTTCATCCCGCTGGTCTGCTATGAGGCGATCTTTCCGCACGCCGTTGCGCCGCAAGGCGACCGCGCGGGGTTCATCCTCAACGTGACCAATGATGGCTGGTTCGGGTCGAGTTCGGGGCCCTTCCAGCATCTGACGCAAGCCCGGCTGCGCGCGATCGAGCAGGGGTTGCCGCTGGTCCGCGCCGCCAATACCGGTATTTCTGCCGTGATCGATCCCCTCGGTCGCATCGTCAAGGCGTTGCCGCTCGGTCGCGAGGGCATACTCAACTCGAGATTGCCGAATCGTATTGCCGGTCCATTATACTCGCGGACTGGCGATCGCACGGTTGCGGTACTGATCGGCTTGATCCTGATAGGAAGTGCCTTGCGCCGTCGACGTTATGGGGAAGATGAAGATACACGCAATGGATAAAAAATGGCGCGATTTCTATAGTCTTTACCATCCGACAACACTTTTTCGTCGAAAATTATCAAGAAACGAAATCATATTAGAAGTGTTCTGCGCCTTTATGCTCATGAATTGTCGTGGCGTAATCCTTCAGAAAGCTGATCGACTCTAACGCTTATTTGGAGAGATTTTCGGTCGTTTTTGACTTTATCTTCGAATTGCCTCAAAATCCTGGTTGCACTGGAACGGCTTGGGGCCCTAAGAGGGAGCCGTAAGACATTCAGACAACCCACCGCGGTCGGCACGGGAGAAACAAGCATGACCAAGAAGGCTCCAAACCCCATCGACAAGCATGTGGGGAGCCGTGTTCGGATGCGACGCATGATGCTGGCGATGAGTCAGGAGAAGCTGGGAGACGCTCTCGGCCTCACCTTTCAACAAGTCCAGAAATATGAGAAGGGCACCAACCGGATCGGCGCCAGCCGGCTGCAGCAGATTGCTCACATCCTTCAGGTGCCGGTTTCCTTCTTTTTCGAGGGCGCGCCCGATATGGGGCTTCCCGAGACCGATATCGGTATGAGCGAGGCGCCGTCGCCGGCCTATGTCTCCGATTTCCTTGCTACATCGGACGGGCTGGCGCTAACCAAAGCTTTCATGCGCATTCATGACGCCAAGCTGCGCCGCCGTATTGTCGATCTCGTCGAGCACATTGCCGGCAAATCGCCTGAACACGCGGACGATCCCGTCCTCTGATCCCGGGGCCGTCGGAGGTACCTGATCGCTCTGCTGTTGCGTTGCTTTTCTGTCACGCCAAAACACGCGTTGTCGGCCGGTTCCGATCGACCCCACATCCCTCCGCAATCCGCACCCTTGCTTCGATTCCATCATATCGAATGCCATGGCTTGCCGATTGCGCGTGCTGTCACCCTTGATCCTGCGGCGCTGTGCACTTGACCCGGCATGGCGACGCTGCGAGAAACACCGATCTCGAACAGACTTTGACGGACGCTCTGCGTCCCGTGGGGAGCATCATAAAGTGTCGCGCTCGTCTTTTCTCTTCACCAGTGAGTCGGTCTCCGAAGGCCATCCCGACAAGTTATGCGATCGCATCTCCGACGAAATCGTTGACGCCTATTTTGACCAGGCCCCCCGTTTCGGCTGGAATGCCAAGGACGTACGCGTCGCCTGCGAGACGCTGGCAACGACCAACCGCGTCGTCATTGCCGGGGAGACGCGCGGACCATCGGCGCTCACGCGCGATTACCTCGCGCATGTGGCCCGGCTCGCCATCAAGGATATCGGCTATGAGCAAAGCGGCTTCCATTGGGAGAAGGCGGACATAGACGTGCATGTTCATGCGCAATCGGCGGATATTGCGCAGGGCGTCGATGCGGCCGGAAACAAGGACGAGGGTGCCGGCGACCAGGGCATCATGTTCGGCTATGCCTGCAGCGAAACGCCCGAGCTGATGCCGGCGCCGATTTACTACGCCCATCGCATCCTCAAGCTGATGGCGGACGCACGGCACTCGGGCAAGACCGAGGCGCTCGGGCCCGATTCCAAAAGCCAGGTGACGGTGCGTTACGAAGACGGCAAGCCGGTCGAGGTCACGGAGATCGTCATTTCCACTCAACATCTCGACGAGAACCTGTCCTCAAGCGACATCAAGTCGATCGTCGAGCCTTATGTGATGGAGGCCTTGCCCGCGGGGTGGATCACGCCGAACACCACATGGCACGTGAACCCGACCGGCAAATTCGTGACCGGCGGCCCGGACGGCGATTGCGGGCTCACCGGGCGCAAGATCATTGTCGACACTTATGGCGGCGCGGCGCCCCATGGGGGCGGTGCGTTTTCCGGCAAGGACCCGAGCAAGGTCGACCGCTCGGCCGCCTATGCCGCGCGCTATCTCGCCAAGAATGTGATTGCCGCCTCGCTCGCCGACCGCTGCACTATCCAGCTCGCCTATGCGATCGGCGTTTCACGCCCGCTTTCGCTTTACGTGGACATGCACGGGACCGGCCGGGTGAACGAGGCGAAGATCGAGAAGGCGCTGGGCGAGGTGATGGATCTGTCCCCGCGCGGCATCCGCGAGCATCTGGGCCTTAGCCGGCCGATTTATGCACGCACCGCCGCCTATGGTCACTTCGGGCGGGCGCCTGAGCCAGATGGCGGGTTTTCATGGGAGCGAACGGACCTCGCGGACTCGATCCGATCGGCGGTGTCCTGACGCGCTTCGCGGCGTTTCAGCAAGAATCTTAGAGCGCGCGATCGCGTTGAATCGATCGCGCGCTCTTTTTGTTTGTTTCGCATGATCCCGAAATGCCTGCCAGCTTTTCGGGGGAGTCCGTAGGGTGGGCATGCGTAGCATGCCCACCGAATCCTATTCTCCCACCTGGATCGCGTGGGCACGGCGCGCCGTGAGCGCGCCCTTGCCCACCCTACATCTATCGTTTCCTGCCTTCAGAAGCGCGATCCATTCAGAGTGAATCGATCGCGCTCCCTTTCTCTCTGTTTTTTCGCATGATCCCGAAAAGCCTGCCGGATTCTCGGGATCACGCCCTAATAGGTGATGATCTCGGGACCCATCAGCGCAATCGGCAGCGCCGTCGAGATCCAGGGCACATAGGTCACGATGATCAGGAAGGTGAACATGATGCCAAGCCAAGGCGCCGCCGCCTGCACCACCTCCATCACCGACATCTTGGCAACGCCCGCGGTCACGAACAAATTCAGCCCCACCGGCGGCGTGATCATCCCGATCTCCATGTTCACGACCATGATGATGCCGAGGTGAATCGGGTCGATGCCAAGCTCGACCGCGATCGGGAACACCAGGGGCGCGACGATGACGAGCAGGCCGGACGGCTCCATGAACTGGCCGCCGATGAGCAGAATGATGTTGACGACGACGAGGAACAGGACCGGCCCGAGACCCGCCGCCAGCATGGACTCGGTGATGAGTTGAGGGATGCGTTCTTCGGTGAGCACATGCTTGAGAATCAACGCATTGGCGATGATGAACATCAGCATGATGGTGAGCTTGCCCGCTTCGAACAGCGTCGCCTTGGTGTCCTTATGGAACCAGACCGTGAGCAGGCTCTGTGGCTTCTTCAGCAAAGAGATCGGTTTACCGTCCTCGCCGCGCAGCGGCCCCATGTCCCGATAGATGAAGTTGGCAATAAAGAAGGCGTAGATCGCGGCGACGGCCGCCGCCTCGGTCGGCGTGAAGATGCCGCCGTAAATGCCGCCGAGAATGATGACGATGAGCAGCAGCCCCCATACCGCGTCGCGCGCGGACTCGAACATCTCGCGCCAGCCGGCCCAGGGCTGGGCAGGCAGGTTCTTGATGCGCGCCGCCACATAGATGCCGATCATCAGCATCAGGCCGGCGAGCAGGCCCGGAATGACGCCGGCGAGGAACATGCGACCGACCGACACGTCGGTCGCTGCCGCGTACACGACCATGACGATCGATGGCGGAATCAGGATGCCGAGCGTGCCGGCATTGCAGATGACGCCGGCGGAGAACTCACGCGTATAGCCGACCTGGCGCATGCCGGCGATCACGATGGTGCCGATCGCAACCACGGTGGCGGGCGAGGAACCCGACAGGGCCGCGAACATCATGCAGGCGAAAACTGACGCGATCGCAAGCCCGCCGCGGAAATGGCCGACGACGGCGATGGCGAAGCGAATGATGCGCCGGGCGACGCCCCCGGTCGACATGAAGGTCGATGCCAGGATGAAAAACGGGATCGCCAGCAGCGTGTAGTGTCCTTCGAAGGCCGAGAACAGGGTTTGCGCGATCGAGGCCAGCGAGGCCTCGGAGTACATCAGCAGGATCACCATGCTGGAGAGGCCAAGCGCGATCGCAATGGGCACGCCGAAGAACAGCAGCCCGATCACCATGGCGAAAAGGACGACGACCTCCATGGCTCAGCCCTCCCTGGTGGTCGTTTCGTCACGGTCAAGCGCGACGTGCTCGGACTCGGCCTCCGCCTCCGCCTCGTGGGTGGCGATGATCATGTCGGTGTCGCCCTTGACGACCTGCCAAGCCACTTGCAGGTAGCGGTAGGTCAACAGCGCCATGCTGAGCGGCAAGACGAAGTAAGGAATGAACCGCGGCAGCTTCTCGTAGCGTTCCCCTTCATTCATCCGGTCCGCAAGAAACTGGAGGAACTCCGGCATGGGAACGTCGTCGGTTTCCAGAAAAGCGCGTTTCGTGGCGAACGGATACCAGTAGTCCCAGCCGCCTTTGAGCAGTAGGAGCCCATAGGCCAAGCAGCAGGTCACGGCGACGAAGGCGAAGACCCTGCGCGCAACCGGCGGCAGCGCCGAGACGAGAACGTCGACGCCGAGATGAACCGATTTCTTGACGCAATAGGAGGCACCGAGAAGAACCAGCCAGGCGAAGATGAAGACGGTGACTTCGAGGCCCCAGAGAATGTTGGTGTTCAAAACGTAGCGCGCAACGACATTGGCGAAAGTGAGAATGGTCATCAGGCCGAGTAGAACGGCGATCAGCGTCTCCTCGATTTGGTCAGTGGCACGGCCGAACTTGGTGCGCGCTACGCCCGCCATGGTCGCATGTCCCCCAATTCGCGTGTGATTACAACAATGCACGGCCGAGATCGACGGCCGTGCATCACTTTTTGAGACTATTGTGTCGCGAACGACCGGCTCGTGTTCTCACTCTGACCGTCCGGTCCCGGACCGTTAGCCCGAAACACTGGCTGATCCGATGGTTTGTGATGCGGCACCAACACGATGAGACGTGGGCTCATACGTTGGTGCCGTATCACTAGCTGCCCGTGTTTGCGGATTGCGCCGCGGAAATCAGGTCGGCGCCGATGTCCTTCTCGAACTTCTTCCACACCGGCCTCAATGCCTCGACCCAGGCCTGGCGTTGCTCAGGCGTGAGCGTGCGGACCTTTCCGCCGGACTCGAGAATCTTCTGCTTGTTTGCTTCGTTGACGGCCACCGATTCCCGGTTGCGGGTCTCGCTGACTTCCTTGATGATCTTGGCAAGCTTGTCCCGTACCTCGGGCTTCAAGCCGTTCCACCAATCCACGGAGGTGACGACCAGATAGTCGATGATGCCGTGATTGGTCTCGGTGATGCCGTCCTGCACCTCGAAGAACTTCTTGCCGTAGATGTTGGACCAAGTGTTCTCCTGACCGTCGATGACCTTGGTCTGCAGCCCGCCATAGACTTCCTTGAAGGACATTTTCTGTGGGTTGGCGCCGAGCTGGTTGAACTGCGCGACCAGCACGTCGGAGGCTTGAACGCGGAACTTCAGGCCTTTGGCATCTTCCGGCTTGATCAGCGGCCGGTTGGCCGACATGTGCTTCATGCCATTGTGCCAGAAGGCGAGCCCCTTGAGGCCCTTGCGATTCATCGAGTTCATCAGCTTCTGGCCGGCCTCGGAGTTCTGGAACCGGTCGACGGCGTTGATGTCCTCGAACATGAAGGGCAGATCGAAGATTCGGAACTTCTTCGTGAATTTCTCGAACTTCGACAGCGACGGGGCGGCCAGTTGAACGTCGCCCTGCAAAAGCGCCTCCAACACCTTCTTATCGTCATAGAGGCTGGAGTTAGGGAACACCTGCATGCAGGCCATGCCGTTCATCTCCTCGTTCACGCGTTTCTCGAGAAGCGAGGCGGCGATGCCTTTAGGATGCTTGTCGGAGTTGGTCACATGGCTGAATTTGACGACCACTTCCCCCGGATCGCACTTTGCGAAGGCCGGAGCCCCCGAGACCAAGAGGGCCGTACCCGCAGCGACGGCGACAAGTGATTTTCGCATTAGCATTAACCTCCCTGGTTGCCACTCACTCAAATCGGATTGGACCGATCGTGAGGGTTAACAATAGGTTACCCGGGCGCATTGGTGCCAGATTGGGTTGATGGAGCTATCGGTTGATCGGCCGTCCGGCAGATGGCCTGGGCCACGGAAGCTTGTGCATCATAAATGGCGGCAATACGGAGGCAAACAAATTAAATGGACTCTAAGGTTGTCGCCGCCGTTCTTGCCCCTGAGACGTTGCTTGGGGACGGCGCCGGTAGGTGGCGTTGCCGGCGCGTCTTAGCGTCGACTCGCCTTTCGGTTTCTCGCCTGGCCGCGGTTGCTGTTGCGCAAGCCAAAGAGCGGACGAGTTCTCGCCCGGCGCGAAGCGTCATACTGCCGCGGCTGTCGGGCATCGGGCCGGCCGCCCATTCGTTGCACCGCCCAAAGGTTGCGGCCACGCGTTCGATGGTGAGCAGAGTTTTCGGCAGGGCGCCTTGTCTTGCATAATAGAGCGGTCTGCGCCGAATGCGCGGCCGCTCCAGTCTCCAGTGTTTCCTTACCTGACGGTCCGGCCCCGGACCGTCGGGTAAGAAACACTAGCTAATCCGATGCTTTGTGATGCGGCACCAACACAATGAGATGGGCTCAAGCGTTGGTGCCGCACCACTATAACCACGGGATTTTCGTCCAATCCCGCGGCCTTCCATCAAGATCGACTTCACACGTCCCGTGAAAATCTCTAGAGCATCTTGCGGCGAAGCGGGGACCGCTTCGCCGCAGAAAACGCAAGCAACAAGAGACAAACGGCGCGAATTTCATTTTTCACCGAAACGCAATCCGCTCTTTTCGGTCGCCTATTGGTTGGCGTGCTCGGGGTTCCCGCGACAAGAGCGCGGCAAGAAGAAGTGACGGCTAAGATGACAGCGACGACGATGCGTGCCTGGCGCTCGAACACGAAGGGGCTCGCCGGCCTCGAACGCGCCGAGGCGCCGCTGCCCGAGCCCAAGCCCGGCGAATTGCTGGTCAGGGTCGAGGCGGCGGCATTGAACTATGCCGACTTGCTGATGCTCGACGACCGCTATCAGGTGAAGCCCGAGCGGCCCTTCGTTGCCGGCCAGGAACTCGCCGGCACCGTGGTCGCGGCCGGGCCGGGCACCGCATTTGCCAGCGGCGAGCGGGTCGCGAGCAAAGTCATCTATGGCGGTTTTGCCGAGTATGCGATCGTGCAAAACGACCACGCCATGCGCGTTCCGCCCGGCTTTTCGATGGAAGCGGCGGCTGCGCTTCCGATCGCCTATACGACCGCTTTGGTCGCGCTCGCCGAAAGCACGACGGTCGGGGCCGGCGATACCGTGCTGGTGCTCGCGGCCGCCGGCGGTACCGGCCTTGCGATGATCGAAATCGCAAAGCACTTCGGCGCCTTCGTCATCGCGGCCGCGGGCGGGACCGACAAATGCGCGCTCGCGCAGGACCATGGCGCCGACCTGGCGGTCGATTACCGGCGCGGAAGCCTGCTTGATCAGGTGCGGGCGCTCACGATCGGCCGCGGCGTCAATGTCGTGGTGGATTCGGTCGGCGGCGAATCCACGATGGACGCGCTACGTCTGCTCGCCTGGGGCGGCCGGCTGCTGGTCGTCGGCTTCAGCTCCGGCCAGATCCCGCAGATCCCGGCGAACCGTCTGATGTTACGGCGGCTTTCGGCGATCGGCGTGTATTGGGACACGATACATGACAGCGAGATGCTGGCCCGCACGACCGAGCGGCTCAGCGAGCTTGTGGCGAGTGGGGCGATCAAGCCGCATGTCGGCGCGATCTTCCCGTTCGACGAACTGCCGCAGGCACTTGAGGCGCTCGGTGATCGCGGCACGACCGGCAAGGTGATCGTCAAGGCGGCATCCGAGGGCTAGACTAGTCCGTTCGTCCCCACGCAAGTGGGGACCCAGAGTTCCCTTAAGAAATGAACTGGATTCCCGCTTTCGCGGGAATGAACGGAGTTGAGATCAAGCCGATCGTGAACTCGCCGCGCAAAGCGCGGCGGGTGAGGGGGCGCCTCTCATGGTGAAGAGCGCAGCGAAGCTGCGCGGCGGGTTGGCTTGGTTCACCTCCCCCTGAAAGGGGGAGGTCGGTTTGCGCAGCAAACCGGGAGGGGGTCGAGAGCGCGGTCGGTTCAGCTTGGTTCGCGCTCTCTCGGTGTTTGTTCTCTTTCGGGATAGTGCTCGGATGCGACCTGCGATCCGACCCTCTCGCGCTATGAAAGAATTGCGACCGCGTCTCACGCGACCCGGTTGCCCTGCCGCCAGACATTGCGCACCGCGGCTCGGCCATTGACGAGATGGATGCGGATGAGATCGGCGCGTTTGCCGGGCGCGATTTCGCCGCGGTCGTCGAGCCCGACCGCCTGCGCCGGCGTGCGCGTGACGGTGCGGACCGCGGCCGGCAGGTCGATATTCGGGGCGACCTGCGGCAGAGCGAGCGCGGCCGTCAGCAGGCTCGCCGGCAGATAATCGGACGACAGAATGTCGAGCACGCCGGCCTTCGCAAGCTCCAATGTCGCGACATTGCCGCTGTGCGAGCGACCGCGCACCAGATTGGGCGCGCCCATCAGCACGCGAATGCCGACGCCATGCAGCGCGGTCGCCGCCTCGACCGTGGTCGGAAACTCGGCGATCGCAACACCATCGCGCCGGGACTGCTCGACATGGTCGAGCGTCGTATCGTCATGGCTCGCAAGCGGCGTTCCGGTGCTACGGGCAAGGTCGACCAGTGCGCCATGATTGCGCGCGGCGTATCGCGCCTGATACTCGAAACGCTGCGCGAACAGGGCGTCGAGCGCTGCGTCGGTCATCCCGTCCTTCTTGCCGCGATAATACTCGCGCAGCTTCTCGTCGTCGCGGAACTGGCGCTGGCCTGGTGTGTGGTCCATCAATGACATCAGCCGCACATCGGCCTGGCCGATCAGTTCCGCGGTTTCCTTGACGACATTGGGGGTTGGAACTTCGCAGCGCAGATGCAGGCAATGGTCGATGCGCAACAGCTCCGCCTCGCGCGCCTCGGTGATCGCCTTGGCGAGAATCGTTGCCTGGCCGTCGACCTCCTCGATTCCCTCTTCGCTCCAGATGCGCAACGAATCGAGCACCGTCGTGATGCCGCTTGTTGCCATCTGTCCGTCATAGGAGATCACCGCGGCGACCGGGTCCCAATAGACCTTGGGGCGCGGCATGTAATGCGCTTCGATGTGGTCGGTGTGGAGTTCGACGAGACCCGGGATCAAAAGGTCGCCGGCAAGGTCGAGCCCACGGTCGGGCGCGCTTCCTTCGCCGAATTCGACGATCGTCCCGTCGACGACGGCGACCCATCCGGTCTCGATCACCGCATCGGCAAGAACGAGCCTGGCATTGGAAAGGACAAAGTCCGAGTTCTCAAACGTCATGGCGGAAGGTGTGTTCTTGAGGCTAGAGCGGATCCCGAATTCGGCAGCGTCGGAATATGCTCCATTCTTCCTTACTGGTTGCGGTTTTTGTGGCAAATCGGATCAAAACCAAGTGGCGGCTTCGCCGGCGATCGTTCCATGGCGGATCATACGGGGGTGGCCGGCGGCGAATCCCAGGATGATCCCGCGGGGCATCGCTGCGACGACGCTATTTTGATGCATAAATATGTCATGTTTGTTTCACTTTACGCTCCCGGTTGTGAGCGGCGCGCCTCCCACCGGGTCGCGCATGACGCTCGGATCGATTCCGACGCGAGGGCGGGGTTTGGCGGAAAACTCAACGTTCGCGATCATGCTCCGCGGATCGAATCGGCACAATCGTGCCGGTCCGGCATCGCTGAGCGCCTGGAAACGCGGCCCGATCCGTGCTGATAAAGCGCACTGCGACCGCGCGACCGCATACAGCAATCACCGCAAAGAGTCCTCGGCATGGCTGCCACTCCCCGCTATGCGATTTATTTCGTGCCCGCTGCCCATCGGCCGCTTTACCGGTTTGGTTGCGCGGTGCTCGGTTATGACTGCTACAGCGGCGAAGAGGTCGCACACCCCAAGTTCGGCAAGCTTACACCGGCCGAATGGGAGGCGCTGACGCGCGAGGCGCGCCCTTACGGATTTCACGCAACGCTCAAGGCCCCGTTCCGGCTGCAGCCTTCGGTCGACGAAGCAATGCTGATGGAGGAATTCACTGCATTCGCCGGCCTCGACCACGACATCCCCGTCATCGAGCCATGCGTCGGCACGTTGGGGGCATTCATTGCGATCGTGCCGCAGGAACCTTGCCCTGTCCTCGATGAGCTTGCGGCGCGCTGCGTTGCTGAATTCGATCATTTTCGCGCGCCGCTCACGGCCGAAGAGCGCGACCGGCGCCTGGCGAGCGGACTCAACGCGGCCGAGATCGCCAATCTCGATCGCTGGGGCTATCCGTTCGTTTTCTCCTCGTTCCGCTTTCATATGACATTGACCGGACCCGTGGCGCCGGAACGACGCGAAGACCTGCGCATGTTGATGCAGCGGGGATTTGACGCGCGTTGCGGTGGTCGCCCGGTTCCCGTTGGTCGGCTGGCGCTGCTGCGTCAGGATAGCGCGCAGTCGCGCTTTCGCGTGCTTGTGCATGCAGCGTTGGCTGCGCCGGACTCGGTCATTCGGTTGAGCTAGTGTTCCTTACCTGACGGTCCAATCCCGGACCGTCGGCCCGGAACACTAGCTAATCCGGTGCTTTGTGATGCGACACCAACACAATGAGACGAACTCAAGCGTTGGTGCCGCATCACTGGAGCATTTTACCGTAAAGCTGCCGACTTTTCGGACAAGATCAGACGACCAAGCAAAGAGAAACGGAGCGCGGTTGATTCACCCTGAAGCGATCGCGCTTCAGGTCTACCTTTGTCCTGAGGATCCGGTCGGATGTCAGCCTTGCCACAGCATGAGGAGGATGAGCGGTTGCGATCCGCTGATCGGCATTCCGCGCGTCCCGGCGAAAGCAAGCGGAAATCCAGCTTTTTGTTAACCCATCCTCGAATCCCGGTCGCGTGCGTGGATGAGCGGACTACCTTTCCTTACCGATCAAACCGCAACGAAGAGCGCACGAAAGCGTTTTCAGGGAAGCTTACGCATTACTGTGTGTTTTGGGGGCGGAATCGGTTTGCCATAGATCATGCGACCAAAACAGCGTGGACCGCAGCGAAAGATGATTCACCGAATTACAATTCGATCTGACGTCGAACGGTCGGACCCCCTCGCCAAAATGGAGCAACCTCTTTAAGTTCGCGACCGCTGCGAACCGGGCGCGTTCTGAGTGTGACAAACATGCGCGGTCGCGTTTGCTGAGGTTTTCCATCTTCTCCGGCTGGCGAGGGGGCTTGCCGGAGAAACATCCGCAACGCGGGCGGCAGCAGCGGACCAGCCTCGCCGTCCGAAAGCGCGGCGACTGTTGTGTTCAGGCGTATGCTGTTCGGCTCGCCGGATCACGCCGAAGTCGGACGACGGAGTGACGGAACGCCGATGTCCAGGTCCAGTGTGGCGCTCGACAATCTACGGGCCTTTGTCATCCTTGTCGTCCTGGGCTTTCATTCGGTCCTGGCCTATCTCAATTTCCTGCCAGCCTCGAGCTACCGTTTCGACGCGCCGCCGCACAAGTGGCAGTCCTTCCCCATCATCGACGACGTGCGCTTCATCGGGTTCGACCTGTTCTGTGCGTATCAGGACGTCTACCTGATGTCGCTGATGTTCTTCCTGTCCGGCGTCTTCGTCTGGCCGAGCCTTGTGCGCAAGGGAAGCGTCACCTTCCTGACCGAACGCTTCATCCGGCTCGGCGTGCCGTTCGTCCTTGCTTTGACGCTGCTGATGCCGCTGACGCTGTACGCCACCTACAGCGCCACGGCCACCGATCCGAGTGTGTCCGAGTACTGGCGGCAGTTCATGGCGCTGCCATTCTGGCCGAGCGGCCCGCAATGGTTCTTGTGGCAGCTCTTGACCTTGAACATCATCGCCGCCGCGCTCTATCGGTTCTGGCCGGCTCCGCTGCGCGCGCTCGGCGCCGGGGCTTTCGCTCTGGCCGAGCATCCTGTGCGCTTGTTTGCGGTTGTCGCAAGCGCTTCTGCCCTTGCCTATGTGCCGCTGGCGCTTGCCTTCAATCCTTGGGACTGGTTCCAGTTCGGCCCGTTCGGGGTGCAACAATCCCGCCCGCTGCATTATGCCGTCTATTTCTTCGCCGGCGCGGCGATCGGAGCGACCGCCCTCGATCGCGGCGTTCTGTCGTCCAACGGGATGCTGGTGCAGCGGTGGAAGGCCTGGCTCGCGGCCGCCTTGATCTCATTCGTGCTGTGGATGGCACTGACCGCACAAACCATGGTGGAAGGCGCAAGCGTCCCGCTCGCCTTGCGCGGCGCCGCGGCGGTGAGTTTCGTTCTCGCCTGCGCCTGCGCCTGCTTCTGCGCTTTCTCGCTGTTCCTGCGATTTGCCACGATGCGCTCGCGGGTCGCAGAAAGCTTGAGCGACAATGCCTACGGCATGTATCTGGTTCACTACGTATTCGTCGTCTGGCTGCAATATGCATTGCTCGCCGCGCCGCTTCCCGCCATCGCCAAGGCGGCGCTCGTGTTCGCCGGCACGCTGCTGATGAGCTGGGCTTCGGTCGCTGCGATCCGCCGCATTCCCTTTGGAACGCGCCTGATCGGCGAGCGGCGCGTGGTCGCGAAAGCGTCATAGTGAACGGACATGCCGCTCGGGTGTTCCTCAGTCGTTAGATGCGGAACCGGCGGGTCGGGCAGGGTGACCCCGCGATGCAAGTTCTGAATGGGCTCGGTCGCCGCCGTAAAGGCGATCGTCGAAAGGAGCGTTCGATCGATGCAGGGTCACTCGGGCGGTCGTCTCATGCCGTTGGTGTTCACGCTTGCCTCCCGCAATCTGTTTCACGACCGCGTCCGGTTGATCGCCACCGTGATCGGGATCGTGTTCTCCATCATCCTCGTGACGGTGCAGATCGGGCTCTTCCTGAGCTTCGAGCGGATGGTCACCACCATGATCGACCACGCCGATGCCGATCTGTGGATCGTGCCGCGCGGCACTAAGTGCTTCGAGGATCCGTCCTTGTTGGACGAACGCGAGCGGTTTCGCGCGCTGTCGATCGAGGGCGTGACCGCAGCGACGCCGCTCGTCATCGGCTTTGCCGAATGGCGCCTGCCGGAAGGCGGGGCGACGCCGGTGTTCGTTGTCGGATCCAACCCGGACAAGCCGGGATTGCGGCCCTGGAACGTGATTGCAGGCGGGCTCGACCAGCTCTCGACCAAGGACGCGGTTGCGGTCGACAAGTCCTATTTCGAGCGGCTCGGCGTGTCGGAACTCGGCGATATCGCGGAAATTCGCCAGCGCAAGGCGCGGGTTGCGGCGATCACCGAGGGTATCCGCTCGTTCACGACGACGCCCTATGTCTTCACCTCGTTCGATCAGGCGCGCACCTATATCGGCGTTGCCACCAACAAGGCCACCTATTTCCTCGTGCGTATCGCCCCGGGTTACGACGCTGAGAGCGTCCGCGATCGGATCGCCGACAATATCAAGGACGACGCCGAAGTTCTGACCACGGAGGAATTCCGCGTCCGCAGCCGTGCCTTCTGGTTGTTCGGAACCGGCGCCGGCGCCGCGCTGTTCGCCGGCGCGCTGCTTGGCATCATCGTCGGTACCGTCATCGTCGCCCAGACGCTCTACTCGAGCACCAAGGACCATCTCAACGAGTTCGCAACGCTGCGCGCGATCGGGTCGTCGAGCGCGTACATCATCAAAGTGATCCTGTGGCAGGCGCTGCTGAGCGCGGTGGTCGGCTTCCTCATCGCCGCCGGGATCGGCCTCATCATCGTCTATTTGACCGCCAACACTGCCCTTCCGGTCATCATGACGCCGGGGCTGATGGTGGGTTTGCTGGTGCTCACGGTCGTCATGTGCGCGGTGTCGGCCATCTCCGCCATCCTCGAAGTGATGCGCATCGATCCGGCGATGGTCTTCACCCGATGACAGCACCGATGACAGCGCCGATCATCGAGGGCGTCGATATCGTGCAGAGGCTCGGCGAGGGGGCAGGTCAGGTCGAAGCCCTCAAGGGCGTGAGCCTCTCGCTCAAAGGCGGGGAGATGACGCTGCTCATGGGCCCGTCCGGCAGCGGCAAGACGACGCTGTTGTCGGTGCTCGGATGCATGCTGACGCCGACCCAGGGCACGGTCCGCATTCTCGGCCGGGCAACGACCGATGCGCGGCCGGAAGACCTTGCGGAGATAAGACGGCAGCATGTCGGTTTCATCTTCCAGTCCTATCACTTGTTCCCGACGCTGACGGCGGTCGAAAACGTGCTTCTCGTTTTGGACGTGCGCAGCGACCGCAGCTCGGGCGCATTTGCCAAGGCGACTGAAGCGCTGGCAACCGTCGGCCTCTCCCACAAGACCAACTCGTTCCCGCGCGAACTGAGCGGCGGCGAACAGCAGCGCGTCGCGATCGCGCGTGCGATCGTCGGGAACGCCTCGGCGATCCTTGCCGACGAGCCGACTGGCGCGCTCGACAGCGAAAACGGTCACGCCATTATGACGGTGATGGCAAGGATCGCGAAAGACCTCTCGCGCACGGTCTTGGTCGTCACCCACGACCCGCGTATATTGCCGTTCGCCAACCGTATCGTCCGCATTGAAGACGGCCGCATCGTCGGCGAGGAACGGGTCAGTCCCAAGCACCAGTGAACAGCGGAGGCGGAGGCGTGGTAAGAGTGTTGCTTGCGCCGAGTTTGGCGGGTTTTCAGGCGAAGTGGAAACCGCTTCGCCGCCGAGAACATAACCAACAAAGATCAATCAGCGCGCATTCCGGTTCTGTCGAAACGGAATTCGCTCCAGCGCCATGCCGATCGGCCCTGCTTGCCGTTGCGGTCGCGGGCGTGATGGCGCTTGCGCCGTTCTGCGGACCGCTTCGCGCCCAGGAGGCGGATACGAACGGCCAGAGACAGTGGGCGGCGGTTGCGCCCGGTCGGGTCGAAGCGGTATCGCGCGAAATCAGGATTGCGTCGCCAACCGTCGGACGCATTGCCGAAGTTCTCGTCAAGCCCAACGACAAAGTGTTCGCCGGCGAGGTGCTGATACGGCTCGACGACGACGAACAGAAGGCGCGGCTTGCCATCGCCGAGGCGCAGGCCGCTGCGCGAAAGCGCGTGCGCGACGATCGGGCCGCGCCGCGTCGGTCGGGTCCACGGCGCCGGGCCGAGGATGCGCTTGCCGACGCGGAACGGGCGTTTGCCGACGCGCGCGCGGCGCTCGACAAGGCCGCGGCGGAACGGCGAAGCGGCGGCAATTCGGAGGACGACCTTACGGCGGCGCGGGCTGAGTTCGACCGTGCGCGCGAGCGGCTCGACGAGCGGCGCGCGAAGCTGCGCAGCATCAAGGCAGACTCGGGCACACCATTGCCGAACCGTGCGGAAGGTGAACTCGCCGCGGCACGCGGGGAACTGGCCTTGGCCGAGGTCATCGTCGAAAAAACGCGGATCCGCGCGCCAATCGATGGGACGGTGCTGCAGGTCCAGGCCAAGCCCGGCGAGATGGTGACGCCGTCGCCCGACCAGCCGGTTCTGCTGATGGCCGATATCTCTGCGCTGCGCGTGCGTGCCGAGCTCGATGAGCGTGACATCGGTCAGGTGCGCGTTGGGCAGGGCGTCGTCGTTCGTGCCAATGCCTTTCGCGGGCGTGAATTCGAGGGAAAGGTTACCTCGATTGCTCAGCTCGTCGGATCGGGCGGCAGCAATCTGCGCGGGCCGCGCAAACTCACCGACGTCGATGTGGTCGAGGTCGTCATCGATCTGGCCGATCCTGGTCCGCTTACGGTGGGCATGCAGGTGGATGTATATTTCCGCCGCGACGCACCGTAGTGGCGTGGTAGTAGCGCGCGGTTCAACCAGGTTGAATCGCGCTCTTTTTCTCTTTGTTTGGTCGCATGATCTTGTCCGAAAAGTCTGCCTACGATTGCGGATCATGCACTAGTGATGCGGCACCAACGATTGGGCTCGCCTCATTGTGTTGGTGCCGCATCACAAAGCGTCGGATTAGCTAGTGTTCCTTCTCTGACGGTCCGGGGTCGGACCGTCAGAGAAGGAACAATAGAGCGCGATGGCTAAAGGTTGATTCGATCGCGCTCTATTTCTCTTTGTTTGGTCGCATGATCTTGTCCGAAAAGTCTGCCAACTTTTCGGGATCATGCTCTGGCCCACGCTAGGCGCCAGCCCGCCCTTCGCTTTATTTTCAATCGAAAATCTACAACCTTTTCGGGAAGATGAGCTTAGCTTGGCAGCAGAAAAGGCTCTGTATATTGTTGTTCGCCGCACGTTAGCCAAGAATCCACTCGTTCATCACTCTGATGTGCTTATTAATATTTAACTATGGTTGTGTTTTTTCATGCTTTTGCGACGACGAATATCCTCACGGTATTTTTCGGGCTTGACAAAACTTACCGGCGAGGCTGATATTTCACATGCTGATAACCAAGTTCGGTAAGATGGGATCAATCGGCGACAGCCATGCTACACCAACCAAATAAACCGGAGCTCGGCGAAGAGAGTTCTCAAGGCCGATGCACGATTCTCAGCCGTTACGCCCTCATTCTGGATACGGTGGCGCGCGCCTTGGGCGGATTGACGCTGGCGGAGATCGGCCAACGCACGGCTCTGCCGCAGGCGACCGTGTATCGGCTGGTTCATGCGCTGGTGCAGGTCGGCTTCCTGGCGCCCGGGGAGCGTCGCAAGCAGTATGTGCTGGGCTCAAGGCTGCGCCGCCTGCTCTGTGTTGGCATTCCGTTGCGCAAGATTCGCCAGGTCGCGCAGCCGATTCTTGACCGGCTGGCGGCGGATTTCGGCGAGACCGCTTTCATCGCCAAGCTCGAAGGCGACGAGGTGGAGACCGTCGCGGTCGCGCCTGCGGCAGGCGGGCGGCAAGCTTTCGTGCATCCCGGCCGCAGCATGCCATTCCATGCCGCAGCATCGGCCAAGGCAATCATCGCTTTTGCGGACGAGCGGCTGCTCGGCGAGCTTTTGGCGAAGGCCCCTGAGCAGTTCACGCCACGGACAAAAACGTCGCGACAGGACATCACTGCCGAGCTCGCGAGGGTGCGCGAGCAGGGATTTGCGGTCTGTGACCAGGAGTTCGATCCCGGCGCTCTGAGCTATGCCTGTCCGATACGGCTCGGCGGCGTCGGCGTGGTCTACAGCCTCGGCTTGGTGGGTTGCGCCGCGCGGCTCGGCGGTCCGCCATCGACCGAGATCGTATCGTCGCTGAAGACCGCAGCCGAGACCTTGTCCGGCGTCATGCGCGACGAGGAACCACACGCGACAAGCCTCGCGCCGGCCTGACCGCTATGACCGGGCGCCGTAGTCGCGTACATCCTCGATCAAGCGTCCGTCGCGCGGCAGGCTTCCGGGGGCGGACGACTCCACCCGTGCTTTTAGCCGCGTAACCGCCTGGACGCTGGCCTCGACCGCATGCGCGAGCACCTCGCCCGCGTTCTTTGTTTCGACCTTGAAGATCATGACATCGGCGCCGTTCTCGCGCGCGACCACCAGCCGCGCGTGGTCGATCTCGGGATGGCGGCGCACAACCTCGGCGACCTGGTGCGGATGCACGAACATGCCCTTGATCTTGGTGGTCTGATCGGCGCGCCCAAGCCAGCCCTTGATGCGCCGATTGGTGCGCCCGCACGGGCTGACACCGGGAAGAATCGCCGAGATATCGCCGGTGGCGAAGCGGATGAGCGGATAGTCGGGATTAAGCACGGTAACGAGCACTTCGCCCGCCTCGCCTTCCGCGACCGGAGTTCCGGTTCCCGGCTCCACGATCTCGAGGATCACTCCCTCGTCGACAATCATTCCCTCATGTGCGGCGCTTTCATAGGCGATGAGTCCGAGCTCCGCCGTCACGTAGCTTTGCATCACTGCAATGTCCCGCTGCGCATAGAAGGCACGCGCGTCCTGCAGCAGCGCCCCGCCGGTGACGTGAGCGAGCCGAAAGCAGGAAAGATCGGCCCTCTGTTCGTCCGCCTTCTGAAGGATCGTGCGCAGGAAGTCCGGCGTGCCGGCATAGCCGACCGGTTTTAGAGCTGACGCCGCTTGGACCTGCAGTTCGGTCTGCCCGGTCCCGGCCGGAAACACGGCCGCCCCGAGCGCGAGGGCCCCACTCTCCATGATCACACCCGCCGGTGTGAAGTGATAGGAGAAGCAATTGTGCAGCAGATCGCCCGGGCGAAGCCCTGTCGCCCACAGCGCGCGAGCGAAGCGCCAATAGTTGTGACGGGCCGCCTCTGGTTCGAACAGCGGGCCGGGAGAGGCGAACACGCGGGAAAGCCGCAGTGTCGCCGCTTCGAGGCCGCCGAACGGCGGAGCGCGGCGTTGCAGCGCCATCAGGTTCGCCTTGCGCGTGACGGGTAGGCGAGCGAGCCCATTAAGACCCGCAATCTCTTGCGGGGCAATATCGGCAAACGCCTTACCGTAATAGGCGCTCGCATTCTTGGCGTGTGCGATCAGGTCGATCAGCGCCGCCGTCAACGCGGCATCACGCTCGTCAACGCTGCGCGTTTCGAGCTTGTCGAATGGAATATCGGTCGCAGCCCTCACAGCCACCGTCTGCGTCTCCCCGTATATCTTGGACCGCGATTCCTTCAGACTGAATCGGTCGCGCTCCATTTCTCTTTGTTTTCTCGCATGATCTTGTCCGAAAAGCCTGCCAACTTTTCGCGATCATGCTCGGTTCCTTACCTGACGGTCCGACCCCGAACCGTCAGGTAAGGAACACTAGCTAATCCGGTGCTTTGTGATGCGGCACCAACACAATGAGACGAGCCCAAGTGTTGGTGCCGCATCACTAGGGCATGA
>JANQIP010000277.1 GCA_028282095.1 Xanthobacteraceae bacterium
TGCAGGAAACTGCGGCGGCTGGCGCCGGCGGTGGCTACGTTCTTCTTCAACTCTGTCTCAGACATGACTGCATCCCTTTCTCTCTCTTTTGATTGTTCAAATTTAGTGGTCCTGCGGTGGGGCGGGTAGGAGCCGCCGGAAATCGTGAAACGGCCGAACACGCTTGTCGGGTACGCGCGGCAGGGCCGCGCCGGTTTCCTCCAGGCTGGTTCTGATTGACGAGAGCCTGGCCAGATCCGCATCGCTCAATGCGCCAAGCCCGATGCGCGCGGCATAAGCACGACTTTCGGCCAGCCTCGGCGACGGAACGTCGGCGGCAAGCTGGCCCTGCGGTGCGTCTTGGGCCGGCCGGCGTTCGCCAACATCGATGGTCGGCCGCCTCGCTCGCCAGTCCGTGGCCATCTCGTAAGCGTTGGCGAGCCTGATCAGGCTGGCCTCGTCGCCTTGCTTGGCGACCAACTGCCAATGGGTAGGCAGTCCGTCAGGTGTCATGCCGTTGCACTGAACCAGTGCCGGATGTCCCGACAGATTGAACGGTGTCAGCATGGTATCGACCGTGAACCGCGTCATTTCCGGTTCGACGCCGAGCAACGGCGGCATATGCAATGCGCCGTAGGTAATCAGCGCATCGTACCTTTTCATCAGCTCACTGAGTGCTTCGGCGACGACGACGCGGCGCCGCAACGCGGCAATGTAGTCGACCGCGCGGACGGTCGAGCCGGCGAGCAGCTTGTCACGCAAAGCGTGGCCGAGCGCTGAGGGCGTCTCGCGCAGCTCTTGCTCATGCAGCGCCGCGGTCTCGGCGGCGCCAATGATCCGGGTAATGTCGTAGCACTCCGAGGCCGCGACCGGGAGGTCGACCTCCTCCATGTGCACGCCGAGCTCGCTAAGGACCGCGAGGCCGAGTTCGAACGCCGCGGCAAGCGGCGTGTCTGGCTCGGGTAGGCCTTGCCCCGGCGTGCGCACCACGGCGACACGCATGCCACGCGCCGGCCGAGCGCAAACGGCTCGAAAGTCGGCTTCCTCATCGTCTAGCAGGACGCTCGCGACAAGGGCGCAGTCTTCGACTGTCCAGGTCACGATGCCCGGCCGGTCCAGGGAAAATGTATTGGGCAACATACCGTCGGTGGCGAGACGGCTCGCTGTCGGTACCAGGCCGACCGTCGCCGTCGCGGCGGCGGGAAGGCGTACGGACCCTGTCGTATCCGAACCCAATGCGATTGGCGTCAGGCCCGCGGCGACCGCTGCGCCCGCGCCAGTGCTCGATCCGCCTGTGAAGCGGTCTAAGTCCCACGGGTTGCGCGCCGGCGGGAAGGGAAGGTCGAAGTACTCTCCGCCATTGCCGGTGCCGTATTCCCATGTGGCAAGCTTGCCGAGCAGGACCGCCCCGGCCGAGCGAAGCTTCGCCACGAGCGCGGCGTCGCGGTCCGGGACAGACTGAAGCCTGAGTCGCGATGCCGCCGTCGTCGGCACGCTTTCGGTGTCGTAGTTGTCCTTGACGGCGAATGGCACGCCGTGCAGCGCAGAGCGCCGATGTCCCGCGGCGATTTCGCGATCGGCGGCCTCGGCCTCGGCCAGCGCGCGGTCCCCTGCAACGGTGATGAAGCTGTGGAGCGTCGGGTCGATGGCGCCAATCCGCGCGATCGCGGAGCGCACGATCTCCGTCGAGG
>JANQIP010000054.1 GCA_028282095.1 Xanthobacteraceae bacterium
ACCTCCCCCTGAAAGGGGGAGGTCGGCGAGCGGCGCAGGCAAGCGTGCGCAGCCTGCGTAAGCTTGGCTGCGTGCTCGCCGGGAAGGGGTCCACAGAACGGCCTCTGTCGCAGATGAAGTTGCCCCCACGTTTCCTTCTCCCCGCATGCGGGGAGAAGGTGGCGAGCGGCAATGCCGCGAGCCGGATGAGGGGCTTTTGCTTCTCCGCGATGCTATGCTGGCCCCTCACCCGCCGCGCTTCGCGCGTCGACCTCTCCCCGCAAGCGGGGAGAGGAAAAAAAAGCCCTCAAGCCACAGCATGGTTCATCACCGAACTAATCAGCCGGAAATAGTATCACCTCACCGCACCAGTACATTCTTGAACTGCCACGGATCCGTCACGTCGATTTCGTCGGGAAACAGGCCGGGGCGATGGGCAAGCGGCGTCCAGTCGGTGTAGACCCCGATCACCGGGCCGAGATAAGGCCGTTGCAGCGCGAGGCAGCGGCGGTAGTCCATATCGTCGACCTCGACGATACCCTCCTGCGGATTCTCGATCGCCCACACCATGCCCGCCATCACCGCCGACGACACCTGCAGTCCGGTCGCATTCTGGTAGGGCGCGAGATCTCGTGTCTCGTCGATTGAGAGTTGGGACCCGAACCAGTACGCATTCTTTGCGTGCCCGTAGATCAGCACGCCGAGCTCGTCGATGCCGTCGATGATCTCGTGCTCGTCGAGAATGTGGAAATTCTGCTGCCGCACGCCGCCATTGCCGAACAGCTCGTGCAGCGACAGCACCGCGTCGTTGCAGGGATGATAGGCGTAGTGGCAGGTCGGGCGGTACACCACCTCGTCGCCGTCGCGCAGCGTGAAGTAATCGGCGATCGAGATCGACTCGTTATGGGTCACGAGGAAACCATATTGCGCCTGCGCCGTCGGCGTCCATGAGCGCACGCGGGTATTGGCGCCGGGCTCCAGCAGGTAGATCGCTGCCTGGCAGCCATGCGGATGGTGGCGCCCGTTCTTCGGCATCCATGTCTCATGCGTGCCCCAGCCGAGCTCGGCGGGCTGCACGCCTTCCGAGAGGAAGCCCTCGATCGACCAGGTATTGACGAAGGTGCCCTGCGGCTTCGGCAGCCGGGCGCGCTGGGTATCGCGCTCGGCGATGTGGATTCCCTTGACGCCAAGCCGCATGGCGAGCAGGCCCCAGTTCTCGCGCGACGTCGGTTCGTCGAACTCGATCCCGATATCGCGCGCGATATTGAGGAGGCCCTGCTTGACGAACCACGACACCATACCCGGATTGGCCCCGCAGCAGGATACGGCGGTGGTCCCGCCCGGCCTGCGCCGCCGCGCCGCCAGCAGGGCTTCGCGCAATGCATAATTGGAGCGCGCGGCCGGGCTTGCCTTCGCATCGAAATAGAGGCCAGGCCAGGGCTCGATCACGGTGTCGATATAGAAGACGTCGAGCTCGCGGCACAGCTCCATGATATCGACCGAGGAGGTATCGACCGAGAGATTGACGCAGAAGCCGCGCCCCGGTCCGTCGGTCAGGAGCGGCGTGAGCAGATGGCGATAGCGTTCGCGGGTGACCGCCTGGTGGATGAAGCGGATGCCGCGTTCGTCGAGGATATGGCGGTCCTTGTCGTCGGGATCGATGACCACCAGCCGCGACTTGTCGAACGCGAAATGACGTTCGATCAGCGGCAGGGTTCCCTTCCCGATCGAACCGAACCCGATCATCACGATGGGGCCGTCGATCCGGGCATGCACAGGCCAGGTGGTCATCTCAAGGGACTCCAAAGACAGAATGTGGCAGCAAGGGCGATTGTGGTGCAGGCGATTAGAGTGGCGCCTTGTGTGAAGGTGGGGTTGGGGAGAATCGTCAATCGCATAAAACATCGACTCAGTAAAATTCATCCCCCCGGTGCTGCCCTACCAGCGCAGAGTAGTATGCGGATCGCGCGCGGGGGTGGTGTTTCCCCCAACAACCCAGCGCTCAGAGTGGCGGGATTAAAGCATGATCCCGAAAAGCTGGCAGACTTTTCGGACAAGATCATGCGATAAAATAAAGAGAAATCGAGCGCGATCGATTCAACCTGAATGAACTGCGCTCCAGCCGTCAACGAAACGTGCCACACGACATCAGGCCGCCTCATCGAGCTCCATGCGATGATGCTCCATGCGATGATGCACGGGGGCAGGGAAGGTAACGCCGCGGCCGAGCCGGGCCGATAATACGGGAGCCGTCCGAATCAGGCCATGCGCGCCGTCGAGCGCGCCCGGCTCGAGTTCATGCGAGAGCAACCGTTCCGGTTCATAGGGGCCGGGGAGCCACAGGCGCTCGGTCTTTTCGGCGGTAAAGCCGAAACGTGCATAATACGGCCCATCGCCCACGAGCAGCACCGCGGAGTGCCCACGCAGCCGGGCTTGCGCCAGCGCGCACCGCATCAGCGCCGCGCCGATGCCGCGCCCGCGCCAAGACGGATGCACCGCGAGCGGTCCGAGCAGCAGCGCGGCGCGCGCGCCAGCCGCGATGTGCCATAGCCGCACGGTGCCGACCAAGGTCTCGTTCTGGCCGCGCTGCACCCGGTCATTCATCCATATGACGAAGGGGACCATGCGGCAGGGCGCACAGCCCGCCATCGTGGCGGTGGCGACGAAGGAGAGCCCGGCTGCGGGTTCACACCCTTCGCGTAGGTGCTCGGAGACCTTGTCGAACCGGCAGGCGCCAAAGGCAAGATCGAGCAGCGCTTCGCGGACAGGCGCATCGGTCGGCCGCTCGTGACGAATATGGATCATGACCCCTGTCCTCCCCTTGCGGGATGACATCGAGCCCGGAGGCGGGCGCACGCCGACGAGCCTACAATCGTGGTGAATTTGATGGTGCGCGGCGGGCCGCTGCTCCGGGACTTAGAGCGCGATTGCCTCGGATTGAATCAATCGCGTTCTCTTTTTCATCGTCTGGTCGCATGACCTTGTCCGAAAAGTCTGCCGACTTTTCGGGATCATGCGCTGATTGCGTGCCCGCGCTGCGCGGGACACGCAAACAAGCGATCTCAGATGTGGTAAGTCTTCAGTGGCGGGAAGCCGTTGAATGCGACCGCGGAATAAGTCGCCGTGTAAGCGCCGGTGCCCTCGATCAGCAGCTTGTCGCCGATCTCCAGGCTGACCGGCAGCTCATAAGGCTGCTTCTCATACATCACATCGACCGAATCGCAGGTCGGGCCGGCGAGCACGCACGGGCCGACCCTGTCGCCGTCGCGCGGCGTCCTGATCGGATAGCGGATCGCCTCGTCCATGGTCTCGGCGAGCCCACCGAATTTGCCGATGTCGAGATAGACCCAGCGCAGCTTGTCCGCTTCGCTCTTCTTCGACACCAGCACGACCTCGGCCTCGATCACGCCGGCATTGCCGACCATGCCGCGACCCGGCTCGATGATGGTCTCGGGGATCGCGTTGCCGAAATGCTTGCGCAGCGCGCGGAAGATCGAGCGCCCATAAGTCTCGACCGGCGGCACCTCCTTGACATATTTGGCCGGAAAGCCCCCACCGAGATTGACCATAGAAAGCGCGATGCCGCGCTCGGCGCAGGCGCGGAAGATCGAAGCCGCCGCCTTCAGCGCCTGGTCCCAGGCCTGGGTGCGGCGCTGCTGCGAGCCGACATGGAACGACACGCCATGCGCCTCGAGCCCCGAGCGATGCGCATGCTCGAGTACCTCGACCGCCATCGCCGGATCGCAGCCGAATTTGCGCGAAAGCGGCCAATCGGCGCCGGCACAGTCGAACAGAATCCGGCAGAACACGCGGGCGCCGGGCGCAACGCGCGCGACCTTGTCGACCTCGGCCGTGCAGTCGACGGCAAACAAGCGCACGCCGAGCTCGTAGGCGCGCGCAATGTCGCGCTCCTTCTTGATCGTGTTGCCGAACGAGATGCGGTCCGCCGTCGCGCCTGCCGCGAGCGCCATCTCGATCTCGGCGACCGAGGCGGCATCGAAGCAGGAGCCAAGGCCGGCGAGCAGCGACAGCACTTCCGGCGCCGGATTGGCCTTGACGGCATAGAACACGCGCGTGTCCGGCAGGGCGTGGGCAAAGGCGAGGAAATTCTCGCGCACGACGTCGAGGTCGACGACGAGGCATGGCCCGTCATCGCGACGGCGGCGCAGAAAATCGCGGATGCGCTCGGTCATGGCGCTCTCCCCAATAGGCATCGGGGGCGGTGAACCGCCCCGGCATGAATGCGGGTGAAACGCTCGCACCGACGCGCGATGGGGACGCGTCGATGCCGAGTGGGTCACACCCGTCCGTGCTGCCTTGGATTGGATGGGGAGGCCCCAACCGCACGCCCGGCAATGATGAACAAGCCTCTTCGGCGACCCGAGCCGGTGGTGGAAGCCGGCAGCAGAGACCAAAAAAGCCCGGTCCGTC
>JANQIP010000207.1 GCA_028282095.1 Xanthobacteraceae bacterium
TCCGAAAAGTCTGCCAACTTTTCGGGATCATGCTTCTCTTTGCTCGGTCGCATGATCTTGTCCGAAAAGTCTGCCAACTTTTCGGGATCATGCTCCAGCTTCGGCCAGAGTACGGCAGAAGCGTGACGCGGCAAATGCTTACGAACGAAAAGCCGAATCTCTCAACACGCAACTGTCGCTCACGGGATACGCGCGTGCCGGCCGGCGCGAAAGCTCCCAATCTGGTACCAAAGGCCGCAGCCTCGAAACCGGGTCTATGCATTCAGCGCCTGGCCATAGGCGTCGAGCACGGCCTCCTTCATCATCTCCGAGAGCGTCGGGTGCGGGAATACCGTGTGCATGAGTTCGTGCTCGGTGGTCTCCAGATTCATCGCGACCACAAAACCCTGGATCAGTTCGGTCACCTCGGCGCCGACCATATGTGCGCCGAGCAGCCGTCCGGTCTTCTTGTCGAAGATCACCTTGACGAAGCCCTGGTCCTCGCCGAGCGCGATCGCCTTGCCGTTGGCGGCGAAGGGAAAGCGCCCGACGCGCAGTTCATATCCCCTGCCCTTCGCCGCCGCTTCGGTGAGACCGACCGAGGCGATCTGCGGCGCGCAATAGGTGCAGCCGGGGATCATCAGCTTGTCCAACGGATGCGGGTTCAAGCCCTTGATCGCCTCGATGCAGATGACGCCTTCGTGCTCGGCCTTGTGCGCGAGCAAAGGCGGGCCGGCGACATCGCCGATGGCATAGAGGCCGGGCACATTGGTGCGGCCATAGCCGTCGATGACGATGGCGCCGCGCTCGGTCGCAACGCCGAGCTTTTCAAGCCCGAGTCCTTCGATATTGCCGGTGACGCCGACGGCGGAGATGACGCGCTCGACGGTGAGCGTGCGTGTTGCACCCTTGCCGTCGTCGATGGTCGCGGTCACGCTGTCGGCCGCTTTGTCGAGCTTTTGCACGCGCGCGCCGGTCAGGACCGTGATGCCCTGCTTTTCGAACTGCTTGCGCGCGAAGCTTGCGATCTCGTCATCCTCCGCGGGCAGAATCTGCGGCAGGATCTCGACCACGGTCACCTCGGCGCCCATGGTGCGGTAGAATGAAGCGAACTCGATCCCGATCGCGCCCGAGCCGACGACGAGCAGCGATTTCGGCAGAGTTTTCGGTACCATCGCCTCGAAATAGGTCCACACCAGCTTGCCGTCCGGCTCCAGCCCGGGCAGCACGCGTGGGCGTGCCCCGGTCGCGATGATGATGTGCTTGGCGCGGTATTGTCCGGGCCCGAGCGCGCCTTTCGGCGGTTGCGCCTCGACGGGCTTCACTGTCACCGCGCCGGGTGCGTCGATGTCTGCCTTCCCCCAGATCACCGCGACCTTGTTCTTCTTCATGAGGAAGCCGACGCCGTCATTGAGGCGCTTCGACACCGCGCGCGAGCGTTTCACCACGGCGCTCGGATCGTAACTCACCTTCTCAACTTTCAGCCCGAAGTTCTCGGCATGTTGGAGATAATGGTAGATCTCGGCCGAGCGCAGCAGCGCCTTGGTCGGGATGCAGCCCCAATTGAGGCAGATGCCGCCGAGATGGCTCTTCTCCACGATCGCGGTGGAAAAGCCGAGCTGGGCCGCGCGGATCGCGGTGACATAGCCGCCGGGACCCGAGCCGATGATGATGACGTCGAAGGTGGTCTCGGGCACCGGCGTCTCCGTGCTGGTTAAGGAACGATCCCGTTATAGTTGGCAGACATTTTGGACAAGACCATGCGACCAAATAAAGAAAAGCTCTAACCGCCTGGCCGTTTTCCGCTTGATGGGGAGGCGGCTGGGCCTTCTACTCGGCGGCGACGGCCGGCTGTTGGCTCGTACGCAACTCATCGAGCTGCGGGTCCAGACGTCGGCGCAGCGGCCGGTCGAAGCGGTCGAGATAGATATAGACGACCGGTGTGATGTAGAGCGTCAGAAGCTGCGAGAGGACGAGCCCGCCGACCACGGCAATGCCGAGCGGCTGGCGCAGCTCCGCACCGGCGCCGGCGCCGAGCGCAATCGGCAAAGCACCGAAGATCGCTGAGAACGTGGTCATCATGATCGGGCGGAACCGCAACAGGCAGGCTTCGCGGATCGCGGGCTCGGCGGCAAAGCCCTGGCGGCGGCGGTCGATGGCAAAGTCGATCATCAGAATCGCGTTTTTCTTGACGATGCCGACCAGCATCACGATGCCGATCATGGCGATCACCGACAGGTCCATGTTGAACGCCATCAGCGTCAGCAGCGCGCCGATGCCGGCCGAGGGCAGACCCGAGATGATCGTGATCGGGTGGATGAAGCTCTCATAGAGGATGCCGAGCACGACATAGGCGGCGAACACGGCGGCGAGGATGAGGATGCCCTGCCCTCGCAGCGAGTCCTGAAAAACCTGGGCCGCCCCCGCAAAGCCGGTCGTGACCGAAGCCGGCAGATTCATTTCCCGCTCGATGGCGCCGATCGCATCGACCGCCTGGCCGAGCGAATAGCCCGGCTTGAGGTTGAACGAAATCGACACCGCCGGCTGCTGGCCCTGGTGATTGACCTGCATCGGCCCGACCGACGGCGTGATCCGCGTTACCGCGGAAAGCGGAATGGCAGGTCCGGTCGGCTCGGTGCTGCCGGTGACGCCGGAGCCGGGGGCAGCGAGACCGGTGCCGCCGCCGCTCCCACTCAGATTGGTCTTCAGGAAGATCTTGGAGAGCGCGGAAGGGTCGGCCCGAAACTCGGGGAGACTCTCCAGGATCACCGGATAATCGTTGGAGGACGTAAAAATGGTCGCGACCTGCCTGGTCCCGAACGCGTTGAACAACTCCTGGCGGATTTGATCGACCGAGATGCCGTAGAACGCCGCACGCTCGCGATCGACCTCGACGGTCATCTGCGGATTGCTGACGTAAAGATCGCTGCTCACATCGCGCACGCCGTCGAGCTGGGCGATCTTGTCCTCCATCTCGGGCGCATGGCGGAACAGCGCATCGGTCTCGAACGAGCGCAGGGTATATTGGTATTGGCCTTTCGAGAACCGGCCGCCGACATTCAAGCTCTGGATATCGCGGAAATACACGGCCATGCCGATGACGGTCCCCGTCTTCTCGCGTAGCCGTTGGATGATCGCCGTGGAGCTTTCGTTCCGCTCCTTCTTCGGCGTCAGTCCGATGAACATCCGCCCATGATTGGTGGTCGAGTTGGGCCCGCCCGATCCGACAGTCGAATTGACATAGGCAACGGCGGGATCGCGGCGCACGATCTCGGCGATCCTGCGTTGGCGTTCCTGCATGGCGTTGAAGGAAATGTCCGACGGCCCCTCGACGGTGGCGGAGAGGAAGCCGGTGTCCTCGGTCGGGAAGAATCCCTTGGGCATTGCTACATAAAGCCAGACCGTGCCGAACAGCGTCGCGATCGTCACGACCAGCATGGCGAACTTGTATCGCAGCACGCGGTCGAGCGACCACTCATAGGCGCGCAGCATTGCGTTGAAGGCGGCCTCAAAACTTCTCAGCACCGCATTCTGCCTTGCCTGCTGCCCGGCATGCAGCAGGCGCGCGCACAGCATCGGCGTCAGCGTCAGCGAGACGAAGCCCGAGATCAGGATCGCGATCGAAATGGTGACGGCGAATTCGCGAAAGACGCGGCCGACCAGGCCGCCCATCAGCAGCACCGGAATGAACACAGCAACCAGCGATACTGTGATCGAGACGATGGTGAATCCGATCTCGCGCGAACCCTTGAGCGCCGCCTCGAACGGGCGCATGCCTTTCTCGATATGGCGGACGATGTTCTCCAGCATGACGATGGCATCGTCCACGACGAAGCCGACCGAGAGCGTGAGCGCCAGCATCGTCATGTTGTTGATGGAAAAGCCGAGCGCATACATCGCCGCGAAGGTGCCGATGAGCGAGACCGGCACGGCAAGGCCGGGGATGATGGTCGCCGGCAGCTTGCGCAGGAACAGGAAGATCACCAGGATGACGAGAAAGATCGCGATCATCAGCGTGTGCTGGACGTCGGCGATCGACTCGCGGATGGATGTCGAGCGGTCCATCAGCACTTCCATCCGGATCGCGGGCGGAACCTGGGCGCGATAGGACGGGATCTTCTCGCGTATGGCATCGACCACGGCGACGGTGTTGGCGGAAGGCTGTCGCTGGATGGCGAGCACGATCGCGCGCTCATCGTTGAAATAGCTCGCGATCTTGTCGTTCTCGACGCTGTCGATGACGCGGGCGACGTCGCTCAGCTTGACCGGCGCGCCGTTGCGATACGCGATGACCACTTTCCGGTATTCGGCGGCATTGGGGATTGCGGCGGTGGCGGTCAGCGTCACGTTCTGGTCTTCGCCCGCGATCGTCCCGACCGGCGTATTGGAATTGGCCATCGCAACGACGCGGCGGACTTCGTCAAGCGAGACGCTGCGGGCGGCGGCGGCGACCGGATCGACCTGCACCCGGACGGCGAAACGCTGGGCGCCATAGACCAGCACCTGGGCGACGCCCGGTAGCTGCGAGATCTGCTGGGCTAGCGTCGTCTCGCCATAGTCGTTGACCGTCGATAGCGGCAAGGTGGGCGAGACCAGGCTGATATAGAGAATCGGAAACTGGCTCGGATCGACTTTGCGGAACCGCGGCCGCGACGTCATCTCGACCGGCAATCGCCGCTGGGCGACCGACAGCGCGGTCTGCACGTCGAGCGCGGCACTGTCGATGTCGCGGTTGAGATCGAACTGCAAGATGATCCGCGTCGATCCTTGCGAGGACCGCGAGATCATCGAGGAAATACCGGAGATGGTGGAGAGTTGGCGTTCGATCGGCGAGGCGACCGAGGCGGCCATCGTCTCCGGACTCGCGCCGGGCAACGAGGCCGAGACCGAGATGGTCGGATAATCGACCTGCGGGAGCGCCGCCACCGGCAGCAGCCGATAGGCGAAAAAGCCGAACACGATGATCGACGCGGTGATCAGGATCGTCATCACCGGGCGGCGAATGCAGACTTCCGACAGGTTCATGTGCCGGCCTTGCGCCCGTTCGGCTGCTGCACCGCGCGCGGGCTCACGCGCACGCCGTCGTTGAGCCTGAGATGGCCGTCGATGACGACCATCTCGCCACCGTCGAGCCCGGTCGCGAGAACGGCCTCACCGTCCTGGCGGCGCGCGACCTCGACCGGCCGCATGCGGGCGACCTCGTCATCGACGACGTAGACGAAGGTGCCCTGCTGGCTGACCTTGACCGCCACCGCCGGAACAGCGACGGCCTCCTCCGAGCGCAGCGTGACCCGCGCGGTCACCAGTGTGCCGGGCCACAGCAATTCGTCCTCGTTCGGCATGGTGGCGCGGATGGTCGCCATGCCCGTTCTGGTATCGACGGCATTCTCGATCATGCTGACCGCGCCGCGCGCGCGCCGATCCTCACCAGGCACGACGACCTCGACCGGCGTCTTGCCGCGCGCAAGCGCCTGGCGCACCTGCGGCAAGCTGTGCTGCGGGACGGTGAACGAGACATAGACCGGCGCAATCTGGTTGATCGTGGCGATCGGCTGCGCGTCGGCGGTGCGCACGAGATTGCCGACCTTCACATTCGCCTGGCTGATCCGTCCGGCGATCGGCGCGCGAATGGTGCAATAGCTGAGCCGCACTTTGAGATTGTCGATCGTTGCCTGGCTGGCTCCGATCGCGGCGCGGTACACGTCGGCCTGGGTGCGGGCATTGTCGAGATTGATCTGCGGCGTCGATTTGCGGGCGACCAGCGCGGTAAAGCGGCGTACGTCGCGCATGGCCCCGTCGAGCTGCGCCTGGTCGCGTGCAAGCTGGGCCTGAGCCTGGCGCATCTCCGCCTCGAGCGCCCGCTTGTCGAGGCTGACCAGGAGGTCGCCTTTCTTTACCGTTGCGCCATCGGTGAAGTGAATGCCGATGATCTCGCTGTCGATCCGCGCACGCACGGCAACGCTTGCGAGCGGCGTGACCGTTCCGAGCCCTTCGATCACCACCGGCGATTGTTTCCTCACGGCCGACGTCACTTCGACCGACACGACGCGCGGCGGCGCCGCGCGCGAAGCCTGTGCGGCCGCCCGCTCGTTCGGGATGAACCATTGCACGGCGGCGATGCCGGCAAGGAGCGCCGCGATCCCAACGAGCGTGACAAGGAGCTTCAGCTTCGTCATGAAGCGTTTTTCTTTCTCGGATTGCTGCCCGCACGACGGCCCGTTTCCGTCCGTCATCGGCGAAGCCCAGCAATCTCGGCGCCGAACGGCGGCCCGACGACGGGCGGCCATTTGGAAAGCGGCCGAGCCTTCAACCGGTTCGCGCAATTAATTTAACATGCCGGCCGGCCCGGCGCAGCCCCGCGCGGCCGAGCTTGCCAAAATGTAATTGATCCTTGATCCACCTCTCCCTGAAAGGGGGAGGTCGGTTTGCGGCGCGGGCAAGCGAGCTTGTAGGGTGGGTTAGGCGCGCAGCGCCGTAACCCACCATGGGACTGGCCGGCGATAGGAGGCAGTGTTAGCGGTGGGTTACGCGCCTTCCGGCGCTAACCCACCCTACGCATTGCTGCAGTTCGCCGGAATTGTGAGTCTTCGATGCTGATTGCGAGCTGGAACGTCAATTCGGTCAAGCAGCGCCTCGACGCGCTGATTACGTGGCTCGAGATCAGGCGGCCGGATATCGTCTGCCTGCAGGAGACGAAGAGCCTCGACGATGCATTCCCGCGCGAGCCGATCGAGGCCCTGGGCTACAATGTCGCCGTGCATGGGCAAAAGACGTTCAACGGGGTCGCGGTCCTCTCCAAACTGCCGTTCGATGAGGTGACCCCTCGCCTGCCCGGCGACGACGCCGACGATCATGCGCGCTTCATCGAGGTGCTGGTGTCGACGCCCGCCGGAGTCGTACGCGTCGCCTCGATCTATCTGCCCAATGGCAACCCGGTCGAGACCGAGAAATATCCTTACAAACTCAATTGGATGGATCGGCTGACCGAATACGCCGGCGAGCGCCTCGCCTTGGAGGAGCCGCTCATTCTCGCGGGCGACTACAACGTTATCCCGGCACCGCAGGATGTCGCCAATCCGGACGCCTGGACCAAGGACGCGCTGTTCCTGCCGGCGACGCGAGATCGATACTCCGCACTGACCAATCTTGGATTTACCGATGCGATCCGAGCCGGCACGGAGGCAGGCGGGCTCTACACCTTCTGGGACTATCAGGCGGGGTGCTGGCAGCGCAATATCGGGCTGCGCATCGACCACCTGTTGCTCTCGCCGCAAGCGGCCGACCGGCTCGCCGGTGCCGGCATCGACAAGCATGTCCGCGGCTGGGACAAGCCATCCGACCATGTGCCGGTCTGGTGCGACCTCGAAATCCCGACCCGGTAATACACTCGCCAATCGGGCTGGTTCGCATTTCAAATGTCGAGCCTTGCATATGTCGTCCGAATTGCTACTACTTTTGGTAGTATTGTCTTCGGATAAGGGCGGAGCATGAAATGGGACAGGTGATCGTCCGCGACCTGGACGACCGGATCATCGAAAACCTCAAGCTCAAGGCCGAGTTGCGCGGGCACTCGCTTGAGCAGGAGCTAAGAGACCTGCTCAAAGCGGCAGCGCCGCTGATGCCGGAAGAAAAGCTCGAGCTCTCTCGTCGCCTGCGCGAACAATCGCCCGACCTGCGGCGCGTCGATATTGCGGCGGCAATTCGCTACGGCCGCGACTATTAGGCCAAGCTATTCAGGCTCATGGAATAGCGGCGCTTGAGCGCGATTGACCGCCCGTTCAAGTGCCAACTCTTCAGGATCAGGCTCGTCACCGGTAGCGGCGCTTGCCGCCGACCCAGCGCTCGATATGGGCAAGCGCGGTCGCGCGTTCCTCATAGCTCGCCTTCTCGAAAGCGCGGGCGTGGAGATCGGCGATCCAGGTCTCTTGCGCGGACGCGGCGTCGCGGGCAAGCGTGAGCCACATCAGACCGCGGGCGGCGTGCCGGGAGCCGAGCTCACCCTTGAACAGCAACGCGCCGAGCAGGGCCTGGGCCTGATACTGGCCCTTGGTGGCGGCAAGCCGCAGCCAGCGCGCCGCCTGGCGCTGGTCCTTCAAGCCGCCATGGCCTTCGAGATACATCCGTCCGAGCTGGTACTGGGCATCGGCATCGCCGAAATAGGAGGCGGCGTAAGTGAACATTTCGCGGGCGCGATCGGGGTCGGCCTTGATCGGCGATTTCGAGATGCCGTCAAGGTAATAGGTCCCGAGCGCAACAAAGGCGTTGGCGACGAAGCGCGCACGCAAGGTTCCCGGTGCTTCGTCGGCATTCGCATCGGCGATGTCGCGGAAATACTCGAATGCGCGCAGGTCGTCCTGTTTGACTCCGTCGCCTTCGGCATACATGCGACCGAGCTTCCACTGAGCGATCGGGTGCCCGCCCTCTGCGGCATGTTCGAGCGATGCGACGCCGCGTTCGGTGTTGCCGGCGCGCAGCGCCCGGGTGCCCGTGCGGAAGGCCTGGACCGGGGTGAGGTCGCGCAGGGCCGGCGGCGCCTGCAGATTGGTCGAACCGAGCGAAGCCTCCAGATTGCCGCGCCGGAACATGTCGACACTCGAGGCCGGGGCGATGTCATCCGGCCCGCGCGTTCCTTCAAAAGCAAGCGCCGAGGCTAGCCCCAGAGCTGAACTCAACACGACAAGGGTCAACAACCTAGACGTCCGCATAGCACTTCTTCTCAGCCGCACCGCCCGGATGGGTCACCGCCCCGGTCCGGGCCGGCCCCACCTGTTGGGCGTATTTCCAAATATAGCCGGAGGTAAAATCGGACGGCTTGGGCTTGACGCCCTGCCGCCGTTTTTCCAGCTCGGCATTGGTGAGTTTGACGTTGAGCGTGCCGTTTTCGGCGTCGATTTCGATGATATCGCCGTCGCGGACAAGCGCGATCGGTCCGCCGACCGCCGCCTCCGGACCAACATGCCCGACGCACATGCCACGCGTCGCGCCAGAGAAGCGCCCATCGGTAATAAGCGCGACCTTGCCGCCCGTTCCCTGCCCATAGAGCGCTGCGGTGGTCGCCAGCATTTCGCGCATGCCAGGACCGCCTTTCGGGCCCTCATAGCGGATCACAAGGACATCGCCTTCGGCATATTGACGCTTGCGAACCGCTTCGAAGCAGGCCTCCTCGCCGTCGAAACAGCGCGCTGGACCTGTAAATGTCAGGCTTTCAAGCCCGGCCACCTTCAAGATGGCGCCGTCCGGAGCGAGGTTTCCGGATAGGCCGACAACGCCGCCGGTCGGAAGCAAGGGTCGGTTCGCCGGAAAAACGACGTCCTGATCCTTATTCCACATCACGGACTTCAGATTCTCGGCCATAGAACGCCCGGTCACGGTCAAGCAGTCACCGTGCAGATACCCATGATCCAGCAGTGTCTTCAGGAGCAGCGGAACACCACCAGCCTCGAACAGATCCTTGGCGACATAACGGCCGCCCGGCTTCAAATCTGCGAGATATGGCGTACGCTTGAACACGTCGGCAACGTCGAACAGATCGAATTCGATACCGCACTCATGTGCGATCGCTGGTAAATGCAATGCAGCATTGGTCGAACCGCCGGATGCTGCAACAGCCGCGGCGGCATTTTCGAGCGCTTTGCGGGTCACAATCTCGCGAGGACGCAGGTCGCGCTCGATCAGCGCCATGATCTGCTCGCCCGAGACCCTGCAGAATTGGTCGCGGATCTCGTAAGGCGCAGGCGCCCCGGAGGAATAAGGCAGCGCGAGGCCGATCGCCTCCGACACCATCGCCATCGTGTTCGCCGTGAACTGGGCGCCGCACGCCCCGGCCGAGGGGCAGGCGTTCTGCTCGAGCTCGTCGAGATCTTCATCCGACATCTTGCCGACCGAATACTGGCCGACCGCTTCAAACACGTCCTGGATGGTCACCTGCCTGCCCTTGAAAGTGCCGGGCAGGATCGATCCGCCATAGATGAAGATCGAGGGCACGTTGAGCCGGCACATGGCCATCATCATGCCCGGCAGCGACTTGTCGCAGCCGGCAAGCCCCACCAGCGCATCATAGGCATGGCCGCGCATGGTCAGCTCGACCGAGTCGACGATCACTTCCCGCGAGGGCAGCGAGGATTTCATGCCCTCATGCCCCATGGCGATACCATCCGTCACCGTAATGGTGCAGAACTCGCGCGGTGTTCCTCCGGCGCTCGTGACGCCTTTCTTAGCCGCCTGAGCCTGCCGCATCAGCGCGATATTGCAGGGAGCCGCCTCGTTCCAGCAGGTCGCGACACCGACGAAAGGCCGGGCGATCTCCTCCCGCGTCAGACCCATGGCATAGTAGTACGAGCGGTGGGGGGCACGCGCCGGGCCTTCCGTTACGTGACGGCTGGGAAGCCTGCGCTTGGTGCCGGTCTTGGCGTCCATTGACCCGTCCCACTCCACCTAGTCGAAATCACATAGACCGAAGGTTCTCAAAACCTACCATCTCACCCCTTCGAGATCACGGAGGCGTGTGGCGGAAAAGGGGCGCAGAGGCCTCCGGAAGGGGCGGCCCCGTCAAAGTTGTCCGCGTGTTGTCAAAGGAACACAGGTGTGACACGTCTGCTGCGTTTCTCGAAGGCCCGGCCCTGACAAGGCCGTCCATCCAAGCGGCAATACAGCAGGAGCCCCGAAGATCTCGTTATATTATTTAGCAAAATCGGCATCGAGCGATATCGATTCGCTTAATATTAGTCCGTTCGTCCCCGCGAAAGCGGGGAACCAGATGCTGTGCCCATGCGGGATTCCCGCTTTCGCGGGAATGAACGGGGTCTAGTAGCTGGCTGCCACCGGGGCGGGCCGGCCGTGCGAACGCTCAAGAGCCGCAATGAGCGAGCGAACCGCGCCAGCGGGTTCTGATCCCCGCATCACACCGCCCATGACGGCGATACCGGCCGCGCCGGCCGCAGACAGAGCTTCGATCGCATCCTCGGTGATGCCGCCGATCGCGATCAGCGGGACGGAGGTGGCGGCCGCGATCGCCCGAACGCCACCCGGACCGAGCGCAGGGCCATAGCCGGGCTTGCTGGCGGTTTCATTGACGGGACCGATCACGGCATAGTCGGCCACGGCAGGATCGAGCCGGGAAACCTCTTCGGCCGCATGAACCGATATCCCGATCAGCGCCGCCGGCCCAAGCAGGGCGCGGGCCGCGCGCGCATCGCCGCCGGCGGCCAGATGAACGCCATCCAAGCCGGCCGCGCGCGCCGTCGCAGGATCGCCATGCAGCGTGAACCGCGCGCCAAACCGTTTCGCAAGGCCATGCAGGTCACGGGCAAGCGCGACCTGCTCATCGACGGCCAAGTCCTTTTCACGCAGGCTCGCCCATCGGCAGCCGCCTACGAAAGCTGCTTCCAGCACCGCCGCAAGCGGACGGCTTGACTGCCGCCGGTCGGTAATGACGAGGAGCGGCGGACTGGGAATCCTCACGTGCCGACCAGGCCGAATTGCGGGCTCGACGGCTCGGCATAGTTCCGCCGCGGGATGCGCCCGGCAAGGTGGGCAAGCCGCCCGGCCTCGACGCCGGCCCGCATCGCCGCCGCCATGCGCACCGGACTATTTGCCTTGGAAACTGCCGTGTTGAGCAGCACCGCCGCGCAACCGAGCTCCATCGCCAGCGTCGCCTCCGATGCGGTTCCAATGCCGGCATCAAGCACGACCGGAACGGGCGAGCGGGCGCAGATCATCTCGATCATATGCGGATTGCAGATGCCCAACCCGGAGCCGATCGGAGCACCCAGCGGCATAACGGCGGCAGCGCCCGAATCGACAAGCTTGCGGCAGGTCACCGGATCCTCGTTGCAATAGGGCAGCACCACGAAGCCTTTGGCAACGAGCGTCTGGGTTGCGCGGACGAGCTCCTCCACGTCGGGATAGAGCCATTCGCGATCGCCGATCACTTCGAGCTTGATCCATTCGGTGCCGAGCGCCTCACGGGCGAGCTCGGCGGTTAAGACGGCGTCCTTGGCCGTGTAGCAGCCGGCGGTGTTGGGCAAGAAATGCACCCGCCCGCCAAGGACATCGACCAGGCTTTCGTCCTCGCCGCCAAGGCTGATGCGGCGGACCGAAGCGGTGACCATCTCGCTGCCGCTCGCGGCAACGGCATCCAGCATGACCTGGTAGTTGGGGTAGCGGGCGGTACCGAGAAACAGGCGCGAGTTGAACGTGCGTCCGGCAATCACCAAAGGATCGGCGGAAATATTGTCTGTCATACTACTATCCTCCTTGCCGGGCGCGCAGGATTTCAATTGCATCGCCCTCGGAAAGCTGTGTGGCGGCCCAGTCGGCGCGCGGCACGACCGCACCATTGACGGCAACGGCAATTCCGCGGTCGTCCTCGCCGATCCCCCACTCCCGCAGAAGGGCGACGAGGTCGGTTGCCGCAAGCACCTCGCGCGTTCCATTCACCGTGATGCTCGCCACTTTGCTATCAGTCGTCATTGCGTTGTGTCCTGTTCCTAGTGTTCCTTACCTGACGGTCCGATCCCGGACCGTCAGGTAAGGAACACTAGCTGATCCAATGCTTTGTGATGCGGCACTAACACAATGAGGCGAACTCAAGCGTTGGTGCCGCATCACTTGATCACGCGGCGACCGGCGGCATGAAGCGCCCCATGCCGAAGGCCGCGATCGATGGATCGATCGTGCCGTCGAGCACGAGTTGCGCAATCGAATCCGCGGTGATGGGCGCCAGCAGAATCCCGTTGCGATGATGGCCCGTCGCATAGACGAGACCGGCGAGCGGTCCCGGCCCCAGGATCGGTGCGTCGTCGCGGCTGCCGGGCCGAAAGCCGATGGCGGTCTCCTCGATGGCCAGTTCCTCGATCGCAGGCAGGACTCGCCAGGCAGCCTCAAGCAGCGACAACACGCCGCCCGCTGTCAGCGTCGTGTCGAAACCCTTCTCCTCCACGGTCGCGCCCACCAGCATCCGTCCGTCCCGGCGCGGCACCAGATAGACGCCGGGCGCCCACAGCACATGATTGAGGATGGGTGCGGCCGGGTCCATGCGCAGCATGATCACTTGGCCTTTGATCGGCCGCACCGGGGGACGCTCGGCCCGCGCAACCCCTTCGATGTCGCGCGACCAGGCTCCGGCGGCGAGCACGACCTGATCGGCGTGGACGCTTGAGCCGTCTTCGAGCCTGATCCCGACGGCGCGTTCGCCTTCGACCAGAATGTCGGAGACGGCCTCGTGCTGGCGCAGCCGCGCGCCCGCCTGGGTCGCCGCCGCAAGGAGCGCCGCCACGAGCTGGCGATTGTCGACTTGGTGATCGGTCGGGCTGAACACGGCGCCTGCCATTCCCGCGGCAAGATGCGGCTCGCGCTGTCGGGTCTGCGCCGCCGACAGCCATTCGATCGGCAGCCCCAATGTCCTCTGAAATGCGAGGTGGTGCGCGAGCCGGGCCTGGTCATCCGCGGTGAGAGCGACGACCAGCGTTCCTTCCGTCCGCAGATCGATCGCCTCGCCGGAGATCTCCTCCAACTCGGCTGCAAAGTCAGGCCACAGCGCCTGGCTGCGGCGGCCGAGCTCGACCAACTCTTCCTCCCCCGGCTCGGCTTCGGCGCAGGCGGCCAGCATCCCGGCGGCGGCCCTGCTCGCGCCCGTGCCCGCCTGGTTCTTGTCGAATAAGGTCACCGACGCGCCGCGTTGCGCCAATCGCCAGGCTATACCGAGCCCGACGACGCCGGCGCCGATGATCACGATCTCCTGTTGCGTGGAATGGCGGCTGTTGCCCTGCGGCATCGGCTCCTCCCTTCGCTGGCATGACCCAGACAGGTTCGATGGGTTTGATCTCAGCCGCGCGGCCGCGCGGCACCCCAGGCCGTTGTTTATGTTCTAGCCCCCTTTTTGTCGGAGGGGCAAGCAAGAACGAACGCTACTCAGACCTAAATCCTGCTCAGGACTTCGCAAGCTTGTCGAAGGCGACGAGACGGCGCAGCAATCCTTCGAGCTCCTTCAGTGCAATCATATTGGGGCCGTCGGAGGGGGCGCGGTCCGGATCCTCATGGGTCTCGATGAACAGGCCGGCAACTCCGACCGCGACGGCGGCACGAGCGAGCACCGGTACGAACTCGCGCTCGCCGCCCGATGAGGTCCCCTGCCCTCCCGGCTGTTGCACCGAATGGGTGGCGTCGAAAACGACCGGCGCCTGCGTCACACGCGCGAGAATCGGGAGCGCACGCATGTCGGAGACGAGCGTGTTGTAGCCGAAGGACGCGCCACGCTCGGTGACGAGCACCTTCGCGTTTCCCGCGCCCGTGATCTTGGCCACCACATTCGCCATGTCCCAAGGAGCGAGGAACTGGCCCTTCTTGACGTTGACCACGCGGCCGGTCTGCGCCGCCGCGATCAGGAGGTCGGTCTGGCGACACAGGAAGGCCGGGATCTGGAGTACGTCGCAGACCTCGGCGACAGGCGCGCATTGCGCGGTCTCATGGATGTCGGTGAGCACCGGCAACCCAAGCCTGTCCCGGATTTCGGCAAAGACCGGCATGGCCGCGGCAAGCCCGAGACCGCGCGCGCTTGTGGCGCTCGTACGGTTCGCCTTGTCGAACGAGCTCTTGTAGACAAGCCCGATGCCGGTGCGGGCCGCGATCTCCTTGAGCGCGGCGGCCGTCTCGAGCGCGTGCGCACGGCTTTCGAGCTGACAGGGCCCGGCGATCAGCGCCAGGGGCAGCGCATGACCGAAGCGCACGGCGCCGACCGATACGATCGGATCGGTTTTTGGGGGGGGATGAACAGACACGTCTCGCCCGGATCACTCAAACCTGCAATCCCCATAAGACGCTCAGCAAGACCGGCGCGTCAACCGGCGCGTCAAACGAAAGCCCCGGCCTTGCGGCCGGGGCCCCGAATGCTCGCGTCGGAGACGGAGCAATCACTACCGCCAGCGTCGAACAATGACCGGACGCCACCCATACCCCCAGTACGGCGTGCCCCAGCCATAATAGGCCGGCGCGTACCAACCGTAATAGGGGTAGTAATAGTAATAGGTCCTGGCGGACGCCTCCGATGGCGCAAATGCAAGGCCTGCGGCCAAGGTCGCGCCGGCGGCGATCCCGAGAGTGAGTTTTCGCAACATGGGGAGTCTCCTTTCCCTCAGCGTTTCCCCGTCCGGCGACCGAGCTCGATCGGCCGCGACGCCAAAGCTAGGGCCTGGAGAGAGCGGAGTTAAGCCGCCTGAACGCAACCTAGCGTGGATGTGATCGGCAATTAATGCTCTTTATCATAATGTTATGGCCACTTGTCGATGCCGTGCGCGCCGGCGATAACATCATACCAAACGTCGCCGAGCTCACCCCTCGATTGAATGGCAACGCTCGACCCTCCCTCAATTTGGGAGGGTCGCCCGGCCAGTGCGCGATGGCTTCTTCTTGAATCAATCGCGCTCTATTTCTCTTTGTTTCGTCGCATGACCTTGCCCCAAAAAAATCCGCCAGCTTTTTCGCGATCATGCTCTGAGTTTTTAACGGGAGCCGGCGATTACCACCAACGGCGCCAACGGTAATAGCGCCAATAGGGCCGGCGCCAGCCATAGACGTAGGGACGGTAATAGGGTCGGCGCCAGCCGTAGTAACGCCAGTAAGGCCTCCGCCAGTAATACCGATAGTAGACCGGTGTGTAGAGGCCTAGATTGGGGGAGTAGCCGTAAGAAAAGGTCGTGGCGGAGGCTTGCGAGGGTGTGAAGGCAGTGCCGATTGCCAACGTCGCGCCGGCGGCGGTCACAAGTGCGAGTTTACGCAACATGAGACAGGCTCCTTTCTCTGTGCGCTTCCCCCGTGCTCGACCGAGCACCTTCATCGGCCGCGGCGCCTACATAGCCTTCGCGCCCCACCGCGTTAAGCCACCGGGGCCTCAAACTGACGTCGATGTGATCGGCAGTTAGTGATTGCTAATCAGTTAGTTAAAACAAATCATCGTGACGGAATCCGCAGCCCTAAACGGAGCGCGGCGAGGAACCCAACACGCTCTGCCGCGTTATTGCGAACGTCGCCCCCATCATCGCCTCGCATCCGCTGATGCGGCTGATCCGCATGATATGCCGGCGGCAATCATCCCCGCTTCCCGCCGGCAAACCAGAGAGGCCGCTCGACCGGCTGCGGCAAGCATTCATGGCCTCGCAGGCTCTTCGGCGATCATAATCTAGAAGATTCCAAGGGCGTAGCCGAGATGCCAGATCCCGTTGGTCCGGGTGCTTGTTCCCGCGAGGCACTGATCGCGCCGCATGCGCGCCTGCGGATCGTTGGCGTAATCGGCGGATGCCTCGTCGCAAAGCCCCATGGAGTTGGCATTGCGGTAGTTTTCCAACTCGATGATAGTGCCACCGAACGTCCATAGCAGGATGGCGAGCAGCGCCGCCAGCAATCCGAGCGTACGGGCCATTGGTCAGACGAGCCGGCTCTGCTCCACCGCCGCCTCGACGAAGGACGAGAACAGCGGGTGCGGCGCAAAGGGCCGCGATTTCAGTTCGGGGTGGAACTGGACGCCAATGAACCAGGGATGGTCGGCATATTCGATGATCTCGGGCAGCACGCCGTCGGGCGACAGGCCGGAAAAGCGCATGCCGTGCTGCTCGAGCCGGCCGATATAGCTGGTATTGACCTCATAGCGGTGGCGGTGGCGCTCGGAGATTTCCGTCGTGCCGTAGATTTGGCTCACCCGGCTGCCGCGGGCGAGCACTGCCGGATAGGCGCCGAGCCGCATGGTGCCGCCGAGATCGCCGCCGGCGCGGCGCTCCTCCAGGTTATTGCCCTTTAGCCATTCGGTCATCAGGCCGACCACGGGCTCCGGCGTCGGGCCGAACTCGGTCGAGTTCGCCCCCGGCAATCCGCACAGATGACGCGCGGCTTCCACGACCGCCATCTGCATGCCGAAGCAAATGCCGAAATAGGGAACGCTGCGCTCGCGCGCGAACTGGACCGCGCGGATCTTGCCTTCCGCCCCGCGCTGGCCGAAGCCGCCGGGAACGAGAATGCCGTGCACATGTTCGAGCAGCGGTGCGGCGTCCCCCGTGCTCTCGAACATCTCGCTCTCGATCCAGTCGAGATTGACCCGGACCTTGTTGGCGATGCCGCCATGCGAGAGCGCCTCGATCAGCGACTTATAGGCGTCCTTGAGCCCGGTATATTTTCCCACAATGGCGATGGTCACGTCGCCTTCCGGGTTGCGGACGCGCTCATTGATGAGGCGCCAGCCGGCGAGATCGGGCGGCGGGGCATTGTCGATCCCGAATGCGGCGAGCAGCTCGGTGTCGAGCCCGGCAGCATGATAGGCCTCGGGCACGGCATAGATGTTGTCGACGTCACGGGCCTCGATCACCGCGCTCTCGCGCACATTGCAAAACAGCGCGAGCTTGCGTCGCTCCTCCAGGGGAACCGGCCGGTCGCTGCGGCAGAGCAGGATTTCCGGCTGAATGCCGATCGAGCGTAACTCCTTCACCGAGTGCTGCGTCGGTTTGGTCTTCAGCTCGCCCGCCGAGCCGATGAACGGCAGGAGGGTGAGATGGATGTAGACGGCATGCCGGCGCGGCAGCTCATTGCCGAACTGGCGGATCGCTTCGAAGAAGGGCAGTCCCTCGATGTCGCCCACCGTCCCGCCGATCTCGACCAGCACGAAGTCGAAGCCCTCGCTCCCGTCGCGCACGAAGTCCTTGATCGCATTGGTGACATGCGGGATCACCTGGATGGTCGCGCCGAGATAGTCGCCGCGCCGCTCTTTGGTGAGGATTTCCTGATAGATGCGGCCGGTGGTGATATTGTCCTTGCGGGTTGCCGGGCGGCCGGTGAAACGCTCGTAATGGCCGAGATCAAGGTCGGTCTCCGCCCCGTCATCGGTGACGAAGACTTCGCCGTGTTGAAACGGGGACATCGTCCCCGGATCAACGTTCAGATAAGGATCGAGCTTGCGGAGCCGCACGGAATAGCCGCGCGCCTGAAGCAGCGCGCCGAGCGCCGCCGAAGCAAGCCCTTTGCCGAGCGAGGAGACCACGCCGCCGGTGATGAAGATGTACCGCGCCATGGGACCTGCTCTCTAACCCTACCCCGTCGATTCGACGAGCCATTTCCCCAAGCGGGACGGCCCGCGCCGGTGCCGCAGCACGCTTTACTCGCAATAAAACAATGATTTAGTTCGATATGCTCGAACCTAAAATTAACCCGCTCGCCAGCCCGGTGCGGCCACCTCGGCGACCACAGAACAGCGCGATCGCCAGCTCATTGCGACTGCGGAACCGCCGGCCCTGCGGGCGCGGACGGTGCCGACGGCGGTGAGGGCGCCTCACCGCTGCGCTGGCGCAACGTGTCGAGCACGCCGCCGCCTTCGCCGAGCGGCGCCGGCGCGCTGCCAGGCACCGTCGGTGCCCCTGGCGCATCGGTCCCGATGATCGAGGCCGGGCGATGCGCAAGGCCGGCCAGGATCGAAAGCGCGAGGCTGGTGACGAAAAAGGTCGCCGCCAGAATGGCGGTCGCGCGCGTTAACACATTGGCGGTGCCGCGGCTTGACATGAATCCACCACCGCCGCCGCCACCCCCGCCGATGCCGAGCCCGCCGCCCTCGGAGCGTTGCAGCAGCACCACCCCGATCATGGCGAGGACGACCATCAGGTGTATGAGCACGACAACGGTCTGCATAAGTTCCTTCCCCGCGATGAAAACTGCTGCGGGCGGTCAAATCAGGTCAACAGCGCCCTGCCCTATCGCCCAATCAAGGCAGGAACTAGAGCATGATCCCGAAAAGTTGGAGGACTTTGCGGATGAGATCATGCGATCAAACGACGCGAAAGAGAGGCGGTTGATCCAAGTCGAAGCAACCGCGCTCCCCGACTCCAAGGCTCTCTAGAGTGCGATCCATTTAGATTGAATCGATCGCACTCTATTTCTCTTTGTTTTGCCGCATGATCTTGTCCGAAAGGTCTGCAACTTTTCGGGATCATGCTCTAGCTAACCCGCCGGCATCTCGCGGGTTGCGGGATCGCGTGAAACGCGGCACCCTGAGCGAATTGCGTTTCAAGCGCTCTGGTTCGGTGCCGAGGAGAGGCGATGGGTCTGTTCGACAAGGTCATGTCCGGCGTGGTCAAGGGGCTCATGAACAATGTGGACCCCGCTGCAATACCCGGGCTTGTCTCGCATTATCTGGGCAAGACCGAGCTCGGTGACGTCGCAGGTGTTCTTACGCGGCTGCGGCAAAGCGGGCTCGACAGCGAAGTCGATTCCTGGCTCGGGCCGGGCCCCAATCTTCCGGTCTTGCCCGATCAACTCCGTGGCGCCCTCGGAGAGGATGTGCTTGCGCAGTTCTCGGCCGCGACCGCTCTTCCAACCGACAGGCTTCTGGTGCTGATGGCGGCGTATCTGCCCGATACCGTCGACAGGCTGAGCCCGAACGGGACGATTGAAGAGCCTGAACCATCAACCGACATGTTGCGGGCGCGGTAGCCTCGGTCCAGGGGCGATCCCGAGCCGCCGCGCGGCTAGAGCATGATCCCGAAAAGTTGGCAGACTTTTCGGACAAGATCATGCGACATAACAAAGAGAAAGAGCGCGCGATCGATTCAACCTGAATG
>JANQIP010000219.1 GCA_028282095.1 Xanthobacteraceae bacterium
CCGCCAATGCCCCCTCCCGGCGAGCACGCAGCCAAGCCTGCGCAGGCTGCGCAAGCTTGCCTGCACCGCTCGCCGACCTCCCCCGCTCGCGGGGGAGGATGAAAATGGTCTTTCCCCGGGGCCGTCTTTCCTTCACCTCTCCCCGCTTGCGGGGAGCGCACGACTGGACCATGCATTCTTCGGGACGCTGACCTTCGGTCGACTCCTCAGCCGCAGCCGGTAGGGTGGGGTTGGGCGCGTAGCGCCGTAACCCACCGCGGGAATGGCCAGCGATCGGGGGCATGCTGGCGGTGGGTTACGCGCCTTGCGGCGCTAACCCACCTACGCGCTTGTCCGAAAAGTCTGCCAACTTTTCGGGATCATGCTCTAAGCGCCACTCTTTCCGTATCGTGCGAGGTTGCGGGCGCTGTTGACGAGCGCGACGTGGGAGAAGGCCTGAGGAAAGTTGCCGACCTGGCGCTTGGAGGTCGGCTCGTATTCCTCGGAGAACAGGCCGAGATCGTTCCGCAGCCCGAGCAGCCGTTCGAATAGTCGGCGCGCATCATCGATGCGCCCGAGCGCGACATAGGCGTCGACGAGCCAGAAGCTGCAGGCCAGGAACGCGCCCTCTCCTCCGGCAAGGCCATCATCGGCCGTGTGCGCGTCGTAGCGCAGCACCAGCCCGTCCGGCATGAGATGGCGCTCGATCGCTTCGACGGTCCCGCGCACCCGCGGATCGCTCGCCGGCAAAAAGCCGACGGTCGACAGTTTCAGCAGGCTGGCGTCGAGGCCGGTCGATCCGTAGCTCTGGACGAAGCTGCCCATCGCCGCATCGTAACCTTTGGCGCAGACCTCCGCGTGGATTTCATCGCGGGTGGCACGCCACTGGTCGATCGGGCCTGCAAGCCCAAATTGCTCGGCGGATTTGACGGCACGGTCAAAGGCCACCCAGCACATCACTTTCGAAAAGGTGAACTGACGCGGCGGGCCGCGCATTTCCCACATTCCGCTGCCCGGCTGCTGCCAGACCTCCTCCAGATGCCGGAGAAATGCGCGCTGCATGTTCCAACCGACCTTGTTGGCTTTGAGCCCGCAGCAGTTTGCCTGATGCAGGGTATCGACCACCTCGCCGAACACGTCGAGCTGCACCTGGTCGTGGGCGGCATTGCCGATGCGCACCGGGCGCGAGCCCTCATAGCCCGGCAGCCAATCGGCTTCCCATTCCAGGAGGCGGCGCTCGCCGGCGATCCCGTACATGATCTGAATCTGCGCCGGGCTGCCGGCGGCGGCCCGCACCAGCCAGTCGCGCCAGGCATGGGCCTCGTCATGGTAGCCGGCTTCCATCAGGGCCAGCAGCGTCAGCGTCGCATCGCGCAGCCAGCAGAAGCGATAGTCCCAGTTGCGCGGTCCGCCGATCTGTTCCGGAAGCGACGTCGTGGCCGCTGCAACGATCCCGCCGGTCGGCCTATAGGACAGTGCCTTGAGGGTGATGAGGGAGCGCGCGACCGCATCCGGCCGTGCATCCTGCCGATGATAGCATCCGGTCCATTTCTCCCAGAAGGCCTCGGTCTCGGCGAGTGCCGCCTGCGCATCGATCGGCGGCGGCGGCAGGAGATGCGACGGCGAGTAGGAGAGAACGAAGGGAAGGGTGGTTCCGGCGTCGACCGCAAAATCGCCGACTGTCCGCAGGTCCTTTCCGCGCAACGCGACCGAGGTGCGCAGCGTTACACGATCGGGTCCGTCGATCGCCGTGAGCGTCTGCGGGTCCAGGCTGGTGACCCAGGGAACGTGCTGCCCGTAGCCGAACCTCAGGATCAGTTCGGTGTTGAAGCGCAGGCGCCCACGCCGGCCTTCGATGATTCGAATAAGAAGAGGAGGGGCAGCGCCACTATCGCGCAGCGGCATGAAATCCACCAGTGCGGCTTCGCCCTCGGCCGTCGAGAACACGGTTTCAAGAATGAGCGTCGCACCACGATAACGCCGCTCGATTTGGACGGCGGGATCAGTCGGCGCGATGATCCACCGGCCATTGTCGGAACCGCCGAGCAGCGCGGCGAAACAGGCATCGGAATCGAAGCGCGGCCAGCACAGCCAGTCGATCGAGCCGTTGCGCGCGACCAGCGCCGCCGTCTCGCAATCGCCGATCATCGCATAATCTTCGATACGGGACGGGGGAGATGGCATCGCAAGGTCCTGATAAAGAAGGGTCAGTTTTGCAGCGCAAGGATCATCGCGCACCAGAAGCTGCACACCATTGTTTAAGACGCAATGAAACGCGCATCCAACCCGAACGGATTACCGAAACCAAAAAAGAGCGGGCTACCGAAACCGAAGAAGGCCCGATTGAGCGATCGGGCCAACTTGCACTTCAATCCGATTTCCCGGGTTTGAACACCCGGCTGATCAAACCGAGGCGATCACGCCGGAACGCTCTTTTTCTTGTCGCATGATCTTGTCGGAAAAGTCTGCCAACTTTTCGGGATCATGCGATCACAGCTTAGCCGGCGACCATGCGCTTGACGATGTCGGTCATCGAAAGGACCCCCACGGGCACGGCCTTGCCGTCCTTGGATTCGGTCACCACCATCCGGTGGATCGACAGGCGGGTCATGGTCGTGACCGCATCGGAGACCCTGTCGTTGATGTCGGTCGTGACGCAGCCTCGGCTCATGACAGCGCCCGCGGTCATCGCGCGCGCATGCTCCAGCGTCCGTCCCTGTCGTGCCAGCACCATGTCGGTTTGCGAGACGACGCCCACCGCTTGATTGTCCTCGATCACCACAATGGCGTGAACGTCGTTCTCGGCCATGATGTTGGCGACCGTACCCAGCGTCGTCAGCCGGGTGCAGGAGATCACGCCCGGATGCATGAGCTGGCCGACGGTCGAGCCGTCGTCCTCGAACGGTGGGATGTCGACGTCCGAGTCCTGCTCGGCCACGCCCGGCAAGGGCTGGGAGATCGGGAAGGCCGCGCGCGGCCTGTCGAGGTCGGGGCCAGGCACGACCGGATGCGCCATCGGGATCGGCTCGGCGGAGGTGGCGCCGAGGCCCATCTCGGTGGCGCCGACCAGGATCGACATGTTGCCGCTGGGGTGCCGGTTCTCGTGCATGAGCTGGTGGGCGTTGGGCAGCTCAGCCCATGGAAAGGTACGCGACAGGCATGGGTCCAGCTTGCCGGCGAGCGCCAGGTTATTGAGGCCGTAGCACTGCTCGTCATTGGCGAAATGCGACCCCTCGAGCCGCTTCTGGCGCATCCACAGATAGCGCAGGTCGACGGTGGCGTTGTAGCCGGTCGTGCCGGCGCAGATGACGACCATGCCGCCCGTGTCGCACACGAAGATCGAGGTCGGAATGGTCGTCTCTCCCGGGTGCTCGAACACGATGCGGGGGCTGCGCTTATCGCCAAGCACATCCCAGATCGCCTTGCCGAAAGACCGGGCGCCGTCCAGCCACTGCTTGTAACCGGCACTGTCCTTCCAGTGCGGCAGCATTCCCCAATGGTCGAAATCGCGCCGATCGATGCAGCCCACCGCGCCGAGCTGTTTGCAGAACTCGAACTTGTCCTTGCCGGCGACGACGGCGATGGGGATGCCGCCCGCCGCCTTCACGATCTGGATCGCCATGGAGCCGAGCCCGCCGGCGCCGCCCCAGATCAGCACCACGTCGCCCGGCCGCACGGTGTGCTCCTTCCAGCCGTGCAGCATGCGGTAGGCGGTGGCGCCGACCAGCATATAGGCGGCCGCCTCCTCCCAGGTCATGTGCTTCGGTTTTGGCGCACACTGGTGACCCTGGACCTTGGTGAACTGGGCGAAGCTGCCATAGTTGGTCTCGTAGCCCCAGATGCGGAAGGTAGGCGAGTACATGGGATCCTCGCCGGCCTTGACCATCGGGCAGTTGCGGTCCCAGGTGGCACAGTGCACCACCACCTCGTCCCCCACCTTGACATTGGTGACGTCCTTGCCGACGGCGTAGACAATGCCGGACGCGTCGGAGCCGCCGATGTGGAAGCTCTCGGGCTCGCCCACCTTGTTGCGGGTCTTGATCACATCGATCGGGATGCCGAGCCCGGCCCAGACATTGTTGTAGTTGACGCCGGCGGCCATCACATAGACCAGGACCTCATCGTCCTTGATCGGTGGAACTGCAACAACTTCCTGCTGGAACGCCTGCATAGGTTCGCCGAAGCGCTCCGAGCGGATCAGCCAGGCATGCATTTTGTCCGGCACATGGCCGAGCGGGGGCGCTTCCCCCATGTCATACAAGTCCTTGGCCTTCTTAGACGTTTGAGGCTCGGTCACGACCGACATGGGGGACCTCCGGCGATCCAGGAGCATAAGAAGGGGATTTCGTACTTTCTTGAGTACGTGATTGCGATGTATCGCAACAATAATCATGGACGGGTCTCGGAGGAGAAGTTTGATGTTCGTCAATCCTATTCCGTTAGTCCGCCGTTTTTTTTCGCCGATCCCGAAAACGAAGGAAGAACCTGACGAGCAGGCAATCCGCGCGCTTTGGAGCATGATCCCGAAAACTCGGCAGACTTTTCGGACAAGACCATGCGGCCAAAGAAAGGGCAGGAGAGCGCGATCGATTCAAGACAAGCGATCGCGCCGAACGGCCGCGCCCGCGCTTACCCCGCCCGATCGCCCCGCTCGATGGGTTTTCGCGCGCATCAGTTTGAGCACCAACCTATAGCGTAGCGCATGATCCGAAAAGTCGGTCGGACAAGATCATGCGTCGGCTCACCGTTCAGCGCAGCGTTACCTCTCCCCGCAAGCGGGGAGAGGTCATTCAGTTCTGATCCAGACTGAAGCATGATCCCGAAAAATTGGCGGACCTTTCCGACAAGATCGTGCACTGGCTCACCGGTCCGCGCATATTACCTCTCCCCGCTTGCGGGGAGAGGTCATTCAGTTCTGATCCAGACTGAAGCATGATCCCGAAAAGTTGGCGGACCTTTCCGACAAGATCGTGCACTGGCTCACCAGTCCGCGCATATGACCTCTCCCCGCTTGCGGGGAGAGGTCGGATTTCGAAGCGCAGCGAGAAATCCGGGTGAGGGGCAAATTTGGCCGGCGCAAAGACCGATCGCGCGATCCAAGGATGACCGTGTTCTGCGCTCTCGGAAAACGCGGACTGGTTTGATTAAAACGATTTCAGGCGCCATAGCAGCGCCTCCGCCCCCTCACCCGCCGCGCTTCGCGCGTCGACCTCTCCCCGCAAGCGGGGAGAGGTGTGCGGACCCGGTGAGCCAGTGCACCAGCTTGTCCGCAAAGCCGGCCGACTTTTCGGTATCATGCTCGGGCAGACGAGTGTTACGGGTGCCCGTCACAGCTCATCCTCCCCCGCGCAGCGAACCGCAAGCGGGGAGAGGTCAATTCTGATCCAGACCAGGCACTCTAGGAACGCAAAAAAAGGACGCCTCCATTGCTGGAGGCGCCCTGTTCACAAGCGAAGGTTTTTTGGAGCCGCTAAAGCATGATCCCGAAAAACTGGCGGACTTTTCGGACCAGATCATGCGACCAAACAAAGAAAAAGGGAGCGCGATTGATTCAAACTGAATGAACTGCGTTCTCTGTCTGCTTAGGAGCGCAATAAAACAAGGGCGCCTCCAGCAATGGAGGCGCCCTGTTCACAAGCGAAGGTTCTTGAGAGCGGATGGCTTAGCCGCCGACCATGCGCCTCACAATGTCGGTCATCGAGAGGACACCCACGGGTACGGCCTTGCCGTCCTTGGATTCGGTCACCACCAGCCGGTGGATCGACATGCGGGTCATGGTCGTGACCGCTTCGGAGACCTTGTCGTTGATGTCGGTGGTGACGCAACCTCGGCTCATGACGTCGCCCGCGGTGATCGCGCGCGCCTGCTCCAGCGTCCGGCCCTGTCGCGCCAGCACCATGTCGGTTTGCGACACGACGCCCACCGCCTCGTTGTCCTCGATCACCACAATGGCGTGAACGTCGTTCTCGGTCATGATGTTGGCGACCGTACCCAGCGTCGTCTGCCGGGTGCAGGAGATGAGGCCCGGATGCATGAGCTGGCCCACGGTCGAGCCGTCGTCCTCGAACGGCGGGATGTCGACGTCCGAGTCCTGCTCGGCCACGCCCGGCAAGGGCTGGGAGATCGGGAAGGCCGCACGCGGCCTGTCGAGATCGGGACCGGGCACGACCGGATGCGCCATCGGGGTCGGTTCGGCGGAGTTGGCGCCAAGGCCCGGCTTGGCGGCGCCGACCAGAATCGCCATGTTGCCGCTGGGATGCCGGTTCTCATGCATGAGCTGATGCGCCTCGGGCAGTTCCGTCCACGCGAAGGTGCGCGACAGGCAGGGATCGATCTTGCCGGCCAACGCCAGATTATTGAGGCCGTAGCACTGCTCGTCATTGGCGAAATGCGAACCCACCAGCCGTTTCTGGCGCATCCACAGATAACGCAGGTCGACGGTGGCGTTGTAGCCGGTGGTGCCGGCGCAGATCACGACCATGCCGCCCGTGTCGCAGACGAAGATCGAGGTCGGGATGGTGGATTCGCCCGGGTGCTCGAACACGATGCGCGGGCTGCGCTTCTCTCCAAGCGCGTCCCAGATCGCCTGGCCGAAGGCGCGCGCCCCGTCCAGCCACTTCTTATAACCGGCGCTGTCCTTCCAGTGCGGCAGCATTCCCCAGTGATCGAAATCGCGCCGATCGATGCAGCCCACCGCGCCGAGCTGTTTACAGAACTCAAACTTGTCTTTGCCGGCGACGACGGCGACCGGGATGCCGCCCGCGGCCTTCACGATCTGGATCGCCGCTGAGCCCAGCCCGCCGGCGGCGCCCCAGATCAGAACCACGTCCCCCGGCCGCACCTTTTGTTCCGGTATACCGTGCAGCATGCGGTAGGCGGTGGCACCGACCAGCATGTAAGCGGCCGATTCCTCCCAGGTCATATGCTGCGGCCTGGGCGTGCACTGATGCCCCTGGACCTTGGCGAATTGGGCGAAGCTGCCGTAATTGGTCTCGAAGCCCCAGGTCTTGAAGGTGGGCGAATACATCGGGTCTTCGCCAGACTTGACGACCGGGCAATTGCGGTCCCAGTGGCCGCAATGGACCACCACCTCGTCCCCCACCTTAACGTTGGTGACGTCCTTGCCGACGGCGTAAACGATGCCGGCGGCATCCGAGCCGCCGACGTGGAAGTCCTCCGGCTCGCCGGCCTTTTGGCGGGTCTTGATGACGTTGACGGGAATGCCGAGCGCCGCCCACACATTATTGTAGTTGACGCCGGCGGCCATCACGTAAACCAGGACCTCGTCGTCGGCGAGCGCCGGAACATCCACGACCTCCTGCTTGAAGGCGTGGACGGGATCACCGAAACGATCCTGGCGGACCGCCCAGGCATGCATTTTTTCCGGCACTTGGCCGACCGGCGGAGCTTCGCCGAGATCATACAATTGTCGGGTCATTCCTTGCGCCACCTCCATAAAACGGTCTTTCGCAACTGCACAATCGGTAATAAGCAAGCGTATTATTGCATTGCAAGGTGCCTTCGATGATGAATGGCCGATGATGCGAAATCAAATTGACCACACTACTAGGTGTTAACTATCTGATAATTATTGGATTATTCGTCGATTCCCGTTCGATTTTTCCGCTTCGTGACATCCTCAAACTTGCGCAAAATCATTTTTCCCGCACCGTTTTTCTAAGATTATTAGTCTATGAACATGCTGCAGGTACAACATATTGCGGTCGGCGTGCCACGCCTTGCGGCGATTCGGCTCAGGCCGGCGGCGTGACGCCGCATGGAGAAGCAAGGCGCTTTGCCCCAAATGACATGGGTGTGAGCGTCAGCTATCGTTTTTGTGCATTGCGCAACGACTGAAAAATGGCAGAATTTTCCTTGGGACGGGAGGTTGCGCGCTGGCGGGGTTGATCAATGCAATTCATAATTTGGCTGATTGTCGGCGGGGTGGCTGGCTGGCTGGCCGGCGTGATCATGCGGGGCTACGGCTTCGGGCTGTTTGGTAACATCATCGTTGGGATCGTCGGCGCATTCATCGCCGGCCTTCTGCTGCCGATGGTTGGTATCGTGATCGGCGGCGGAATCCTCGGCCAGATCCTCAATGCGGTTATCGGCGCGGTGATTCTTCTTTTCATTATCGGCCTGATCCGCCGATAACAACGCTGAAGGAACGCACGACTATGCGGGACAAGCCCTGGATCATTCGCACTTACGCGGGCCATTCGACTGCGAAGGAATCGAACGCCCTCTATCGCAAGAACCTGTCCAAGGGGCAGACCGGCCTTTCGGTCGCCTTCGACCTGCCGACCCAGACCGGTTACGACAGCGATCATCCGCTCGCCAGCGGCGAGGTCGGCAAGGTCGGCGTCGCGATCAGCCATCTCGGCGATATGCGCGCGCTGTTCGAGGAGATTCCGCTCGACGCGATGAATACCTCGATGACCATCAACGCCACCGCCGCCTGGCTGCTCGCGCTTTATATCGCGGTTGCCGACGAGCAGGGCGTCCCGCGCGAGAAGCTGCAGGGCACGATCCAGAACGACATCATCAAGGAATATCTCTCGCGTGGCACCTATGTGTTCCCGCCCGGCCCCTCGATGCGTCTGATCCGCGACGTGATCTTGTTCACCACCAAGGCGATGCCGAAGTGGAACCCGATGAATGTGTGCTCCTACCACCTGCAGGAGGCGGGCGCGACGCCGGTGCAGGAGCTCGCCTATGCGCTCGCCACCGGGGTCGCCGTGCTCGATTCCGTGAAGGCGACCGGCGAGGTGGTGGGCCGCGAGTTCGGTGATGTTTCCGGCCGCATCTCGTTCTTCGTCAATGCCGGCATGAACTTCATCACCGAGATCTGCAAGATGCGCGCCTTTGTCGATCTGTGGGACGAGATCCTTACCGAGCGCTATGGCGTCAACGATCCCAAGCAGCGGCTGTTCCGCTATGGCGTGCAGGTCAACTCGCTCGGCCTCACCGAGCAGCAGCCGGAGAACAATGTCTATCGCATCTTCCTGCAGATGCTGGCGGTGACGCTGTCGAAGAAGGCGCGGGCCCGCGCCGTGCAGCTTCCGGCGTGGAACGAGGCGCTCGGCCTGCCGCGACCGTGGGACCAGCAATGGTCGCTGCGCGCCCAGCAGGTCCTCGCCTATGAAAGCGATCTGCTTGAACACGGCGACATTTTCGAGGGCTCGACCGTCATCAACAAGAAGGTCGAGGACCTCAAGGACGAGGCCAGGGACGAGCTGCGCCGCATCCTCGAGATGGGCGGGGCGGTGGATGCGGTCGAGACCGGCTATCTCAAGGCGCAACTTGTCGACAGCAATGCGCGCCGGGTCGAGGAGATCGAGCTCGGCGAGCGGGTCGTGGTCGGCGTGAACAAGTTCGTCGAGACCGAGACCTCGCCGCTGCCGACCGGCGAGGGCTCGATCATCACCATTCCGCCCGAGGTCGAGCAAGAGCAGATCGCAAGGCTGCAGGCCTGGCGCGAGCAGCGTGATGCCTCGGCCGTCGAAGAGGCGCTGAAGGAACTACGCCGCGCGGCGCGTGAGGGCCGCAACATCATGCCGCCTTCGATCGCTTGCGCCAAGGCGGGCGTGACCACCGGCGAATGGGGATTCGCGCTGCGCGAAGGTTTTGGCGAATACCGCGCGCCGACCGGCGTGTCCTCGGCCGTCCGCAACGATGCCCGCAACCTCGATGACGTGCGCGCCGAGGTCGACCGGGTGTCGCGCAAGCTCGGCCGCCGCATCAAGTTCCTGGTCGGCAAGCCCGGTCTTGACGGCCATTCCAACGGCGCCGAGCAGGTCGCGGTGCGCGCGCGCGATTCCGGCATGGACGTGGTCTACGAAGGCATCCGCTTCACGCCGGTCGACATCGTCAAGGCCGCGGGCGACAAGGACGTGCATGTCGTCGGCCTGTCCATCCTGTCCGGCTCGCATGTGCCGCTCGTCAGCGAGGTGGTGGACAAGATGCGCGAAGCGGGCCTTGCCGACGTGCCGGTCGTGGTCGGCGGCATCATCCCGCCGGAGGACGCGGAAGTCCTTAAGGACGCGGGTGTCGCCGCGGTCTACACGCCGAAGGATTTTGAGCTGAACCGCATCATGACCGACCTCGTGCGCATCGTCGAGGACAAGGCGGAGACCACCGAGGCGGCTTAGCCTCGGGGCGTGTTTGTCCAATCGGGAGGCCACGACGTGGCCCGTCTTGAGAACTGATATAGGGTGGGCAGAGGCGCGCTGGTGGCGCGCCGTGCCCACCCGTGATCTGGAGCATGATCCCGAAAAGCTGGCAGACTTTGCCGACAAGATCATGCGGCCGAACAAAGAGAGAGCCGATTGGTTCAATCTGAAACGATCGCTCTCTAACTCCTCTATTTCGTCCGTGAGAACGAGCCGGTCGCTATTCATCCTCCCCCGCATAAGCGGGGGAGGGGAACCGCCCGTAGGGCGGTGGAGGGGGCGATTTCACAATCGTACAACATCGGTCTGCCCGAGCATGATCCCGAAAAGTTGGCAGACTCTGCGGGATCATGCGATAAACTGAACGGGGCGCGTGCGGTTGATTGAAGAAGAGGCGATCGCGCTCTCGTGTTCAGATTGGGCGTTGGTCCGCCTTTATCTGGCGAGCGCTGACGTGGTGCGCTTGGCCCCGTCAGCGCGCGCAAGCGAAAAAACGTTTGCCAAGCAATCTGTTGTTTGACATTGTGCATCCAACT